>DYMG01000050.1 GCA_020721655.1 Paludibacter propionicigenes
TACAACAAGAAAAATTAAAAGAAAAGTAATTTTTCTTGTTTTTTCCCGTTTTTAAGAACTTCATTGTCATAATCAAAATCATAAAATCCACCTTCTTTAAGCAAATTTGTTTTCTTTAATAAGCTGATATTTAATTCATTAAGTTTATCATTTTTGTTAATTTCATAAATATTTCCTTTACTGCTTTCCACTTTTTCTTTGTCGGTTTTTAGCGTTTTTAGAACTCTCAGAATCGTGTCGGCATCTGCAACTTTATGATTAGGAATATCTTGAAGGTATGTCTTTAAATGCTCGTTTACATCTTCGGCACGATCTCCGCCACAGAAAAAAACACTCCACAAATTCAATACTAAGTCGCTATATGAATATTGAGATTGTTTAGCTCCAATACATAGCTGATTATCAATTAATTCTAACACCCTTTCTGATTTTATTGCATCAACAACAAAATTAATTCCTCCAAAAGGATTGATTATTTGATTATTTTTTCTTACTTTCATATCGCAAAATATTTGACAGTAATATAGTAGTTATTTGTTTAATTACCAAATATTTACTGTCTTTTTTTATCCTTTTGAGATATTTTTTATTCACTCAAATAAGTGAATAGAATATTTTGTAAATTGCTAATATTCTATTTTTTACTAATTAACTTGCGGATTTAAGGATATAAAAGAAAATGAATAAATTAATATCAATAATACTTTTAGTTTTTTCATCATATTTATATTCGCAAAATATCATTATTAATGGAAAAATAATAAACTCTTCCAATAATAAGCCATTACAATATGCTAATATTTTTATTAAAGGAACGAATATAGGTACAGTTTCAAATATAGAAGGAAAGTTTCATTTATTCATAAATGAAAAATTTAAAAAAGACACGATTATTTTTAGTCATATAGGATATGTAAATACTAAACTTGCAATTAATGATATTAAAAGTGATATTTTAATTAAATTAAATCCTTATATAGAACAAACCGAGAACATTATTATTGAAGCAAAAAGAACAAATCCTAGTGATATTCTAAAAAAAGCAATGCAAAATTTAGATGAAAATGTTTACGATAAAACATATAAGACAAAAGTATTTTCCAGAAACTTTGTACAAAAGGATTCTGTTTTTATTTTATATAGGAAAACACTTACAAATGCTACTTCATATAAAGATGATGTTTGGAGTAGAGAAGGCGATATTTTAGCAGATAAATACTTTTCAGTTAAAAAGAATATACCACAAATTATTAAAAATAATCGAGTAGATATATTTGACGTTATTGCCGAGAGTTTTGACCTTCCTCGTTATTTTAGTGAAAAAGCAATAAGTAATATACCAAAAAATATTGTAAAGATTGATACTGTAATAATTTCTAAAAATCAAAAAATATATGTTATTGATTATTTTGGTAAATCGGTAAATTCAAAAACTTTGCCGTATATATATAGGTTTATGAATAATAACCCCAGCCCTTACACAGTAATTTTTAATAAAAAATCTCAAAATGATATTATTAAAATTTTTGATATAAACAATAAAGAATTCTTATTTTTTACAAGGTATTATATTGATGCTAAACAGAATTATAATATAATAAAAAGTATTTCTTTTGATATACATTGGTCAATGAATTCAATTACAATGATAAAAAACCATTTGGTTGAATATAAAATAGCATATTATACAAATACCATAAATAAATCAATTTTCAACCATTCAATTTCTTATAGAAAACTACTCTACAAACAAAATGAAATGTATTCGTACTATGATTTTAGTTCTTTATTTGAACAATTTTGTTACGAACCAGATTTTAATATTAACGATGGTGACACTACGGAAACTAAATTAAACGATTGGTCTAACACCATAAGTTATAAATATAATGATGTAACACATTGGGGGACTTCAAATGTTTCCTTTGATAAATGGGACGGTGCTGAAAGTTTTATAAAAACGGATACACTTGAAGAAAAAGCTGTGGATCAAATATTGTATCCAGAAAAATATTACGATGTTGAAAAATTTTATGCAAAATTAGATAGTGCAAATAACATAAAAATAAAACGCGAGAAAAGAGAAAAACCGAAAGTTGAAATTCCAATAAGCATAACAGGAACAATATCTGATTCAATAAGCTACGAACCTTTGCCATATTGCAATATAATTATTAGAAATACTGAAGATACTACTAAAAAAATAATAGGTGCTATAACAAACGAAGATGGCGAATTTAAATTAGATATACCTTTAGGATATAAATATTTTTTACAAATATCACAATTAGGTTATAAAACTATTTCAGATACTATTGATTTATATGTTGATAGTAGGGATTTAGAATATTACCAAGATTTAGACGAAGAAATTGATGTCAAGAATATAGAACTTGTTCCTGAAACTAATTTATTAGAAACTGTAACTATAAAAGGGGAAACCAAAGAACTTGATATTGACAAACAAAGTGTGATAATTACACCAGAAATGCGGCAAAATACAATAGCAGCAAGAGATTTATTTAACAAAGTAGATGGTATAAGTTTTAACAAAATAACAGAAGATTTAAAAGTAGATGGTAGTAATAAAGTAAAACTGTTGGTTGATGGTGTTGAAAAATCTAGCGATTATATTTTAAACCTAAATCCTAAACGTGTAAAAAAAATAGAAATACTACGAAATATTTCGGGTTTGTATGCAACAGAAGGTTATACATCAGTTGTAAATATAATTACTTACGATAATTATCGGGGATACGATTTTACAATTAATGATCAGTTTTTAAATAATATACACTCAGAAAGTTGTCCGTATTTTTTGCAAAATAATGCAAGCCTAAACATAAACATAAGTCGTGATAAATGGAATTATTATGTAAAAGCAAATAACTACTATAATAAAATTAACTTGTTAACAAGAAGCGTAACTAATTTTACTGCCAATAATGAGACAATTATAAACGGAAACAATCAAACGCCAAATAATTTTGATTTTTCTAATAAATACGGAATAAACTTAGGTTTCGATTACAAAATAAACAAAAAACATTTATTGGGTGCAGAAATAGGATTTAGTGGTTTCCCTGCATTAAACAATACTAAAACTATCTCTTTTGATACACTTTCTATCAATAATTCTACATCAATAATACAAAATACTACAAAAAGAAATTCTACCTATAATGAGTTTTCAGGAAATTTGTATTATAATTTCAAAATAAACCCTACATCAAATTTTATTACTTACCTTTATTTAATAAACAGGCAAACGGTTTCAAATCAGAGTATCAATAACAATCAAGAATTAAATTACAATCAATATAGTAACAACACAAATTATAAGTTGGAATATAATAAAACTTTCAAAAATAAATATACGATAACAGCAGGGGGGCGATATTTGTCAAATGATTTTAAAAGTATTAGTCAAAATAATATCCAGAATAATTTTACAAACGCATTTTCAAAATTTTCAGCATATACCTACCTTAAAACACAATTTAATAAAAATACTGGTCTTTTAATAGGAACTTCTTACGAAGATTATACGTCAGAAAACAGTGATTTAAAGACTTCATTTAATTCATTTCAACCTAAAATTAATTTGTATAAAACAATTAACAAAAACCATAAATTTGTATTAGAATATTCAATAAAAACTGAATATCCGTATCTATCCGATATGAATCCACAAATAAATTATATCACCCCTTTTATTGCTAGTGTGGGAAATCCGGAACTTAAGCCATATTTATATCATGATATTTCGTTTCAATATAGCAAAATAAGTGATGGTTTTTTTAGTTATTTATCAATAAAACCATATTATAATTATTCAGATAACGAAATGGGTGTAAGCTCATTAACTAACGATAGTATTATCATATATCAAAACAAAAATTTCGTAAAACACGAAAAATACGGCGTTTATACAAGCTTATCCTTTGACATAAATAAAAAATTTACGATGGATTTTGATTGTGATATTTATAAAGATTGGAACAAAAACCTAAATACCCCAAATATAATAGATTGGAATGGTTATGCACAAATAACATATACTTTGAATACAAAATACTTTTTTGGATTGATGTATCAAAAAGAATATGCAAAAAATGTAACGTCATTAGGTTCCACAAAATCAGGGTCTAATTATTTTATGCTTTATTTGATGACTCTGCAATTAAAAGGCAGATTGCAGTTTATGTTGGGCTATTCATTACCATTATTATCTAATCAAATTAATGAAGATTATGCAGAAACCCCTTATTATGTTAAGAATAACTATACAGATGTGTCTTTCATTAATAATATGATAATGATAAATCTTGTTTTTCGTTTATCAAAAGGTAGTGTTCTTAAAAACAATAATAGTATTGATTACGAAGATTATGAAAAGCGTGAGAATAATAAAATTGGGCTTTACTAATTTATGGAAACCTAAATTAAAAAAAGATGAAATAAATATTTGGCGCATTCAAGTAATAAATGCCTAAATTCAATTAATAAACTGTAAATATAGGGACACATCTTTTTGACCTTTTGTTTCGGTTGCTGATTTGCTTGAAAATACTGACCCAATATTATTTGTATTTGTAAAAGGTAATATCAATAACATTTTCATAACTTCCCAAAATGGAATTCCACTTTTTTTTATTGCTAAAAACATTTTTGATGGTTTTGAAATGTTGAATAATTCAAGATGTTCTTTAAAAAATTCTGGTGTAATCCAACTATCGTTAAAAAGAGTTTTTATTTCTTGAATTTTAGCAATATCTTTGTTTTGTAGCATAATTGTACTTTTTAGTTTGCACTTACAAAATACAACAAAATCAGGCTTTTGCAAGATTTATTATGCTACATTTTTCAACTTTTTTTGTTCATAAATATTACAGTTTATTGGGTGCGAAACTTGAGTAAATAACAATTTAGCGTTTTAAAAATTTTATTTTTCAATTTGATTAATTATTGCTTCATCGGTAAGTTCGAAATACACTTCGCTGTAAATTAATTGCGAATGTTTGTAATTTTGTTCCTTTATGTTTTCGATTAATTGTAGGCATTTTGCTCTTAAATTATTATCTATTCTACCAATTCTGCGTATTGCCCAACTTATTGCTTTTGCAATATTTATTGCTGATGTATCTGCTTTTACAGTGCATAAATTTAAAAAATTGGCGAAAATATTTTTACTTGTTATTTCGTTTTTAAGCATTGCTATTTTTGCAATAGCAACAAAAACGGCTCTTACAGCAAATTCATTTTCTATATTAATCAAATTTTCAAAGTCGTTGTAATGTTGTGTGGTTTCTGTTAGTAAATTTATTCCAATTTGTTCGGCTTGTTCTGTATTGGTGAGATTTTTCAACCAATTTTCAATTTGAATGTATTCAATTGTTTCGGGGTTTTCTATCATAAACGACATTAGGTGTAGCTCTCTAACTCCTTGATTATAAAGCTCTAATGCCAAATTATGATTAAATTTATATTGTTTTGCAATTTCATTAATTTCTTTTATTGCTAAGCCGTGGTTTTTTTTGTATTTTATACCAAGATTTTCCATTGCTTCTGAAGCTGGTCCGTTTTCACGTGTACGAAGTTTTTTTCGCAATTCTTTAAGTATTTCAGTGGTGTTTTCCATTATAAAATAAAATATTTTAAAATAAATGTTGAAACTAATATTATTGAAAATATTAATAGACTTTTTGTGTTAATATACTGGTTTACAGATATATTATATTTTGCTTTCAATACGTAAATTAGGAATATTTTTTCGCAAATAAATGCTATTACTGTTGCTAATGCAACTCCTTGTATTCCTAAAAATTGAACTAAAAACAGACTAAATATAACATTAATTATAAATTCTATTAGTGAAGCTATAAATATTGTTTTAGAGTTTTTTAATCCTAAAAATATTGTTTGTGGAAATACTAATCTGCTTATTATTAGCAGTAAATAAATATCAAAAACCGTTGAACTTTCTATAAATTGTTTATTAAAAACATATTGAAATAAATAGCTACTAAAAATTAAAAGCAGTATAGAAATTGGAAACAGTAAATTTATTAGATTTAACGATTTTTGTTTCAGTTTTTTAAGTGTAGTTATTAGGTTTTCCTTATTAAATTCTCTTATCATTGCATTACTTAGTGCATCAGATAGTATAACAAGCAGTGGAAATTCTTTTGTACCATAGCGAAATACCGCAAAAGTTGCATCGTTAAATTTATATTTCACAATAATTCCATCTATATATTGCGACGAGCCACTAAGAACAAAACTAAGCATAAGCGGAATTGACAATTTTATATTTTCTTTCATAAAACTATATGAAAACTTTAGTATTGAGTACTTTGCAACTAAAGAAAAAGTGTAAATATTTCTTAGAATATTTATAAAAATTAGCGAATATAAAACATACTCGAAATTTTTAAAATAGTATATTGATAAAACGATTAGTAATAATTGCAAAAAGTAGCTAACAATTCCATAAACAAATATTTCTTTAATTTTATTTTTTGCTAAAAGAATGTATTCTGTTATTGACGAGCCACCTAAAAGTAATATGTAATACAGAAACAATTCTAAATAATTAACATCACGTAACTCAGCTATATTATTTATAATAAACAACTTAAGTGTAAAAAAAAGAATTACACTAAAAAAAGAGATTAACAAATAAAAATTAAAAATATCGGAATTTCTATTTTTTTCATCATTAAAAATTGATAAAAACGATTTAATTAAACTGTTTATCCAAAAAAAACTTACTCCACCTGCAATAAAAAGCAGTGTTTCGTACTCGCCTATTGTAATTTGAGAAAATTTACTTTTTGCAAACAAAACACTAATTAGAACCAGCGTAGAATAGCGTAGAATCTGAAAAAACTGCAGTGCAGATATATTTGTAATCTTATGTTTAATCACTAAATTTATTTGATGTAAAGATATAAACTTCAAAAAGTTTAACTAAATTTTTTGAACAATAAATTATTTAAATAATAATTTAGAAAGTGTTTTGAAAAAAGAAATTTTTGTTTTAGCTTTGCAATCCAATTAAAAAAATATTAATAAAATTATATAACGATGAAACGTACATTTCAACCTTCTAACAGAAAGAGAAGAAATAAACATGGGTTTAGAGAGAGAATGGCTTCTGCAAATGGAAGAAAAGTTTTAGCAAGAAGAAGATCACGAGGACGTAAAAGACTAACCGTTACAAGCGGTGATAGATATAAAGGGTAGATAATATAAATTATATTATTTTAAAGAGTTAACTTTTGTTAACTCTTTTTTTTATGCAATAGCCAATGTAGCAACTGTTATTTTAACTTTAGTTTTTTCATTTATAGCATTTATGCAAGCCTCAATAGTGGCACCGGTTGTAATAACATCATCGACCAAAATTATGTGTTTTCCCTCAAAATTTTGCGAACTTAAATCGAAAACCGATTTAACATTTTCCCAACGTTCAATTCTTGTTTTTTTAGTCTGAGTTTTTGTGTGAGTGTTTCTAATTAATGTTTTTTCATCGACACTTATATTTAAAATACTTGAAATACCTTTTGCAATCCAAGCACTTTGGTTATAACCCCTAATTTTCATTTTTTTTGGGTGAAGTGGAACTGGAACAATTGCGTCAATATCAGTAATATATGGCGATTCTTTTATTGCAAGTCCCAAAAATTTACCTAATTCAAAACCAATTTCTGTTTTTTTATGATATTTTAAACTATACAATAAATTTTTGTATTCGCTGGCTTTGTTGTACGAAAAAAGAGAAAGTCCATAATTTATTACAGCTCTACCATAAAATAATTCGGTTGTTTTGTTTTCGGGATATAAGTGATTATTGGTTAATGGTAAATTAAATAAACAATTTGTGCAAAACATTTTTTCTACATTTTTAAGTGGTTTACCACAAACATAGCAGTTTTCCGGATAAAATAGTTTTACAATATCGTTTATTGGGTTGGGCATATTATGTAAATTAATTAACAAATGTATCAAATTTTATAAATATTTAAGGCTATTTATGTTTAAATAGATGAGTTCGGTATAAAAAGTCAGTTTAATTTTCATTAAATAGGCTATGTATTTAATTATCAGGACTTTATGTGTTATTGTAAATTTGAATTAAAACTCTTATTATCAATAATTTAACTGTATAAACTTTCAACTTTATAACTTTTTAGCCTGACCTCATAGATAATAAATATTTAATTAAAGTTGGTTCTAAAAAACCTTTAAGGTTTTATTTAAAAAATATTATCGTTAATTAAAAAGTATTTTGTTAAATTTGTATTTGTATTTGTAAAAAATAAAAAACCTATTAAAATGAAAAGCATATTAATATTGATTATTCCTATATTTATAATAAATAGTTGTAGTGTTTTCAACAAAAACACTGAAAAAACAAGCACAGCAACAAGTACAGCAACAAACACAAACGAAATAGTTGTCCCAAAGAAACAAGAAATAACCGACATAAAGTGGATTTGGAGAGAGCTAAATATGAACGATGGCACTAAAATAGTAACCAAAAACGACAAATCGTTTATAACTTTTAGTTTAGACGATAAACTTGGTGTTTCTAGCGACTGCAACAAAGGCTCTGCTTTTTACAAAATAAAAGGTAAAAATTTAGATATAAGCCCTGTGTTATCAACAAAAATGTATTGCGGAAAAGAATCTACAGAAAAACAATTTTTCGAAAGTTTAAAAGCAGCAAGTTCCTATTTTACTCAAAACGGAAAACTTGTTATTCAACTTAAAATGGATACTGGCTCTATGATTTTTGAAAAAGAAAAATAAACTTTTCAGTTTAATTAATTGTGAAAAAGCTATTCAAATTGAATAGCTTTTTTTATATTTGTACCATTAAACTTAAACAAAATGGAAATTTTCATTATATCTATTATACTTATTAGTTTTTCTTTGTTGTTGCTTGGTGTACGAATATTTTTCAACAAAATACTATTTAACAAACAAGGTAAATTTCCAATAACTGCAATTGGGCACAATCCTGAAATGAAAAAAATTGGTATTTCTTGTTCAAAACACGACGAAATAAAATGCTACAATAGAGCTAAAAAAGGCTTAAATAACAATGCTATTGGTAGTAGTTGTGGTTGCGATTAGTGTTTACTTTAATTTATAACCAAGTCCTATTTCAAGCAAATCGGCTTTAGCAAAATGAGTTTTCATTCCAATGCTTAGGTATATATTTTTATATATACTTGCACGTGTAGCAATTCTCGAATATATTTTCCCCTGCAAATTTAGATTGTCTATAATGTAGTAGCCCAAATTAAAGTTAAACCAAACTTTATTAAACTTTAACACATAAGCACCATGAGCACCTACTTGAAAATCGTTTATAATTTTTTTATATGGAATTGAACTTTGTATATAATAATACTCTAACGATTTATCGAAAAACACATCTATACCTGCACCAAAGGCACTTTTAAAAGATATATTTCTATTATAATCGAAAACTAACGAACTTGCCAAATAAATTGGATTTTCTGGTTTAGAAACCGATTTTGCACCCATAGAAAATGTTAAAAAATACGAGTTATTTTTTTTGTAGTCATCAATTTCATTGTGTTTTTCAAATTCATTTTTTAATAAAAAATATTTAAACCCTAAATTATAGCTTAACACATTTACGCCTAAATTTGGCGTTTTAACTTTCGAGTTCGACGAATGATTTAAACTTAAACCAGAAACCAAACTTATGTTTTTTGCAATTTTTATTTCTGCTAAAACGCCTATCCTTAAGTAAGCATTTAAATGTGAGCCAATTATAATATTGTAATAATTATTTTCAATATTAAACGGTTTTGTAATGTATGAAACGCCTAAACCCAAATCGAAATAACCAAAAACAGGTTTTTCATATTTGGTAAATGGCAGTTTTGTATAAGCATAAAAAGTATAAGATTCGCCCAAGTATTTATTATTAAAATTTGCATAATAAAACCCAACACCTAATTCCGGATAGTTGTACTTTCTTTGCCATTCTTGCTTTCCACTCATTATTCTGCCAAAATTCACATTTACAGATGGCACGTGTCCGGTAATAAAATAATCGACAATAGGTCTGTGTTTTGCAATAATTCCATATCCCGAATTTATTTCAATTACTTGTGGAAAAAATAGTTTTTTGCTTTTTAAACTATCTTGCGAAAACAATTTAGCTTGTAGCAAAAATACTATTATAACAATTAATAATATGTTGTTCCTATTTTTCAATATTTATAAACACTTAAATATCAATAAATTCCCTAATAATTTCAGATGCAATATAAATTCCAAAAATAGCCGGCATATATGAAATAGAGCCAATTGTAGATTTTTTATTTTGTTCGTTCTCAACCTCAACTATAGCTGTTTTTATAACATTTTCCGATGAAAAAACGACTTTAAAACCTGTTCTAATTCCTATTCTATGCAATCGTTTGCGTAAAATTTTGGCAAGATTATCATTATACGATTTTGATATATCGGAAATTTGCACTTTTGATGGGTCGAGTTTTGCTCCTGCCCCCAACGACGATATTAATTTTAAATTATATTTTAGGGCAGTTTCTATAAAATTAATTTTAGGCGTTAAGGTGTCAATAGCATCGACAACATAATCGTATTTATGCGATAAAACATTGTCAATTAGTTCGTCTTTGAGATATAAATTTTTGCAATTTAATTTAATTTTTGGGTTAATTTCTTGCAATCTCAAGCTAAATAATTCTATTTTGCTAAGGTCTATAGTTTTTGTTGATGCAATAATTTGTCTGTTTATGTTTGTAATAGAAACAACATCGGAGTCGATAATTGTAAGTTCGCCAATGCCTGCACGAGCAAGCATTTCTGCAACATAACCTCCTACTCCTCCCAAACCTGCAATTAATACGTGTTTAGCTTTCAGTTTTTCAATATTTTCTTTTCCAATTAAAAGTTCTGTTCGGCTATTCCAAATTTCTGACATCTAGACCAAATAAGTTTTTAAAGTTATTGATGATTTGCAATTTTAAATCGTCCTCATCAATATTTAATAATTTAGATGCAAATTTATAAATATCTTTAATATTTGCATTAGAGTTATCTGTTTCAAAAAATATATTATTGATATTGGTCGAAATTAAAATTTTTTGAAGATTTTCTTTGTTCAGTAGATTTTGCCCAAACGACAGGTATGCTCCTTTTGAAACAAAATATTTTGCAAAATTTTCGTTTGCATTAAATGAATGGAAAATAAATTTAAGTTTGGTTTCATTTACAATTTTTTGAAAATCGGAATATGCTTTTACACAGTGTATTACAACAGGCTTATTTAGTATTTCTGCAATTTCTAATTGTTTTTGCAAAACATTTATTTGTAAATTAATATCGGTTTTAATGTGCCTGTCTATACCAATTTCGCCTATTGCTATAATATTATCTTTTTTTGCAATTTCTAATACCGAAAGCATATCTGTAATAGTCCAATAAAAATTGGACTTAACAGCTATTGCATCGGCATTATACAATTTATTTATTGGACAATATATTGTTTGTAATTGGTATAAAATATTTGTAAGGCTTTCAAGCCCTATTTCCCAAGGGTGAATTCCCACAGAATAGTGTAATTTATTGCTAAAATTGCCTCCAATTTTAAAGTTTTCAATTTTAAAAACATCAACATCAGTAATTGAATTATGAGTATGAATGTCAATATATTTAAGATTGGGTTTCATTAGTTTTGCAAATTTAAAAAACATTTACCCCAAAAATACCTGAGATAAATGTTTTTTAAATTCTATTTTGTATTTCTAAGCTTTTTTTGCTTTATAATTAGTTCTCATTCTTTTTATTTTAATTTTTGCTGTATATATAATGTTATACATTACCGGAATCATAATTAGAGTTAAGAATGTTGCAAATGTTAATCCGTAAATAATAGTCCAAGCAAGTGGACCAAAGAAATTAACGTTGTCGCCACCAATATGAATATGTGGACTTAAGTGCGTAAACAAACCTACAAAATCGATGTTTAAACCTATTGCCAAAGGAATAAGTCCCATAATTGTTGCAGATGCAGTTAAAAGCACAGGAATTATTCTGGTTTTTCCGCCTTGTACAATTGCTTCGTTGGTTTTCAAACCTCTTTCTTTTAAAACATCGGTAAATTCTACCAACAGAATACCATTTCTAACCACAATACCACCTAAAGCAATAACTCCCATACCAGTCATTATTATTGATATTGTCATATCTGTAATCATAAAACCTAACAAAACACCTATAATACTAAATACCACTTCCGATAAAATAATAATTGTTTTACTCCACGAATTAAATTGAGTTATAAGAATAAATATTATTATCAATAGGGCTAAAATCATAGCTTTAGAGAAAAATGCCATTGTTTCTTTTTGGTCTTCTTTTTCTCCTGTAAGTTTTATTTCAACATCTTCTTTTATTTTAAACGATGGAATTGATTTTTCAATTTGGCTTACAATTTCATTGGCGGTATATCCTGTTAACACATCTGAAGAAAGCGTAATAACTTGCTTTAAATTATATCGTTTAATTCCTCCGAAAGTGTTTTGGTACGAAATTTTGGCTACAGCCGATAAAGGAATACTTCGAAACATACCTGTTGCCATATCTCTATAAGTTATTCTGTGCATCAAAAGTTTGTCGATGTTTTCGCGAGTTTGTTCGTTATATCGAAGTTGCACAGGGTACTGGTCTTCCCCATCTCTATATTTGGTAATTTCTTTTCCAAAAATTGCAGTTCTTAGCTCCATTCCTACTGTTGCAGATGTAATACCTTCTCTATTTGCACGTTCGCGGTCAATATCTATAATTATTTCAGGTTTACCTAACTCAAAATCAGATTTTAACATTGCTATACCTTCAATATTAAGAGAGTCTAAATATCTTTTAAAGCGAATTGATGTTTCTACAAGTTCGTCGATATTTTCGGAGCTAATTTCAATATTTACGGGTTTTCCGGTTGGTGGTCCCATTACATTTTTTTCTACGGTTATTTCGGCACCCGGATAATTTTTAACTGCAACTCTAATTTTTTCTAAATATTCAGAAGTTTTGGTATCGCTACGTTTAGCAAAATCGACAAAATTAACCGAAATTTTACCTAAGTTTGGGGTAATTGTTTTAAAATCTAAATTTGCGTTTGATGCACCAAGAGCAACATTACTAATAACCGACTCAACATCTGTATTTTTTTCGCCAAGCATATTATAAACTATTTTTTCAATGTTTTTTGTAACAGAATCGGTAGTTTGCACATTAGCTCCAATTGGCATTTTAATGAATACGTTAATTAGTTTTGGGTCGTTTTCGGGGAAAAATACAACTTTAGGCTTTACAATTCCTGTTAATACTACTGTAAAAATAAACAATGCAATTAATCCATATAAAAGAAAATATGGGTTGTGATTTTTAAGCGACCATTTAAGCATTTTTTCGTAACTATTTAATATTGAGGGCAATGTTTTTGTTTGAAATTTATTTATCATTTTTTGCCCAATAAACATGTGAAACAAATACAGTATAGCAACAAAAATTATAAAGTTTGCAATACCAAATACAGAAAAAACGTAGAACGGCAACGCTAATAACGATATTATTAAAGCATTTCTAAAAATACGTTTTGGTTTTTCTAAGGTTATATTATCGTTGTGCTTCATAAATTGCACTGCAAATACTGGATTTATAATATATGCAACAAATAACGATGCAGCAAGTGTAATTATAAGTGTTGCAGGAATAAAGTACATAAATTTACCAATAGTTCCGGGCCAAAATAGCAATGGCACAAATGGAGCAACTGTTGTAAGTGTTCCCGAAAGAATAGGTACAAACACTTCGCCAGCAGCTTGTTTTGCGGAATTCACAATACTTAATTTGCCTTTCTGTTGTTTAAAAATGCGATGTGTATTTTCTATTACAACAATAGCATCATCAACAACAATTCCTAAGGCAAAAATAAATGAGAACATTACTAACATATTCATAGTAAAGTCTATACCCGGCATAATTATGTATGCAATTGCCATTGATAGAGGCACTGCTAAACCAACAAAAATTGCATTAGTTAGCCCCATAAAGAACATTAAAATAATTGTTACCAAAATAAATCCAATAATAATTGTATTGTTTAGGTCTGATAGGGTAGTTTTTGTAAATTGCGATTGGTCTCCACTAATGTTAATGTTAAGGTCTTTTGGAAATTTTTCGGTTTGTAATTCAGCAATTATATTTTTAATTTCTTCAGCAGCATCAAGCAGGTTTTGTCCGCTTTTTTTGACTATATTAAGGGTTATTACATTTTGATTGTTTAATCTGGCAAAACTTTCTTGTTTTTTAAAATCGTCTTTAATTTCGGCAATATCGCTAAGCCCAATCATTGCACCAGAGCTAGTTTTAAAATGTAAGCTTTTAAGTACATTTACCGAATTAAATTCTCCTGTAACCCTTACGGCTCTAGTCATTCTTTGCATATCTATTGTTCCTCCGGAAATAGTTACGTTTTCTGAAGCTACGGCTCTTTCTATGTCGTTAAAAGTGCAACCAGCCATTTGCATTTTAAATAAATCTACGTTTATTTGAATTTCTCTATTTAAAGCACCAACAATATCAACTCTGGTTATTTCTTTTAAGCTTTCAATTCTATCTTGCAGTATTTCGGCTTTTTTATTTAGATAATCGAGAGAATAATCGCCATAAAGATTTATGTACATTATAGGCATTTCCGACAAATCTATTTCCATAACCGAAGGATCTGTTTTTAGGTCGGTAGGTAAATCGGAACGAGTTTTATCGACAGCATCTTTAACTTTTTGTTTAGCATCGGCAACATCAATGCCTGTGTTAAATTCAACTGCAATTGCCGAAAAATCTTGAATACTATTGCTGTTAATTTTTTTAACTCCGCTTATCGATTTTATGTTTTTTTCTATTGGTCGGGTTACCAAATTTTTCATATCGGTAGGCGAAGTTCCCGGATAAATTGTATTTACAATTATTGTTGGAATAACTATTTCGGGAATTTGTTCTTTAGGTATTGTGTTGTAATTCCAATAACCAAAAATACTGATAATAAATACTAATAAGTAAATACTTGTTTTGTTATCTATAGACCAGCTTGTTGGTTTAAATTCTTTTATCGATTTTTTTTTCATAGTTGTAAATTATAGTTTTACTTCTTCGTTTTCCAAAAGATTAAACAAGTTTGATGTTATTAGTTTATCGCTTTCTACAAGTCCGTTTGTTATTTCTGTTAATCCGTTATAGCTTTTGCCTTGAGTTACAGCACGTTTTTTTGCAAAATATTTATTTCCTTGTTTTTCGGCAACCCAAACAAATTGGCTTTTAGCATCGTTTTGTATGTAGTTAATTGGAATTACGTAAGCTTGGCTGTTTGTATAGTCGAGTATATTTAAAACAGCCATCATATTGGCTCTGTATTCTGCTTCTCCGGGTTTTAAGAACGATTCTATTGTAAAAGTTCTGTTAATTGGGTTTATGAAACGGCTTGTAAAATCAATTTTTGCATTTATTTCAATTTTATCGTCGGGGAATTTAACTTTTATAATATTTCCTTTTTTAATGATGTTTGCATAAGCTTCAGAAACTTCTGCTACCAATTTTACTTTGCTAAAATTTATAACTCTAAAAGCAATCATACCGGGAGCAATACTTTGTCCAATTTTAAGAGGAGCTTCTTCTATTGTGCCACTAATTGGGGCTGTAATTCTGTACATATCAATTTGTTGGTTTAGAGTTTTCATTTTATTTTCTAAACTTTCTTTATTGTTTTTTGCGGTCAAATATTGAACTTCGCTTCCTATGTTTTTATCCCAAAGGGCTTTTTGTTTGTTGTAAATATCGTTAACAAATTCGAGTTGACTTTTAAGTTCGGCTAAAGTTTGAGTTAAAATTTGATTATCAATTTCGGCTAAAATTTGTCCTTTTTGCACATTATCGCCTTCCTTTACATTTAGTTTTACAATAACACCGGGAGCTTGAGCTGTTGCAATAACATTGTCGTCGCCATCAATTTTGCCTTGCAATTCAATGTAATGATTAAAAGTTGTTTTTTTAATTTCTAAAAATGTTAATTTTATAAAATCTTTCTTATCAGATATTTTAAGTTCTGCTTCTAATTCTTTTATTTCATTTCCTAATTTGCTATACTCTGCTTTTAGGCTTTGTAGTTTTGCGTTTTTATCGGTATTGCAAGATGTTAATACCACTATTAGCATTGATAAAATAATCCATTTTGTTTTCATTTTTATATTATTTTTAGTTTAATTAATATTCTATTATTTATAAATACCTAAAGCTTTTTCGAGTTTTGTTTTTGCATCTAACAATTTAAAAACTGCCTGAAAATATGCATCTTCGGTGCTTAAATACTGCATTTGAGCTTGTGTAAACTCCATACTTGTTGCTAAACCGCTATTATATTTTGTTTTGTAATTGTCGTAAATTTTCTGTGTTAGTTCTTTGTTTTCTTTTTCTAAGTTATATGTGTCAAAAGCATTTTGAATATCGTTTTTTGCAGTTATCATCTGCATATTTAAATTGCTCGAAATCATCAATTTAGCATTTTGCACTTTGTCTAATCCAATTTTTGCTTGAGAAACTCTCGAAAGTTTTTGTCCGCTACCAAAAATAGGTATTTGCACGCTTAAGCCTACAATGTTAGATTTGTACCAAGTTCCGCCTGTAAATACTTCAAAATCGTTGCTTTGCAATGTTTGTTTATTGCTATAGAATGCTGCAATTGATGGCAAGAATGTTGATTTTTCTCTTTGTAAGTTCAGTTTTTGCAAATTTTCTTGAACTTCAATAATTTTATAATCAATATGATTTGATTGGTCTAAGGCTAAATTCGATATAGAATTATAATCCAACTGAGATATAAAACTTTCTAATTTTTCGGTAAGTTCAATGTTTTTATCAAGAGGTATGTTCATTTGAAATTTCAGCAATTTTTTTCCAATCTCAATTTGTCGTTTTGCCGATTCAAATGCGTTGTTTAATCGAGAAAGGTTTATTTGCATTTGACTAACATCGGTTTCTTGTGCAAAGCCTGCGTTAAACATTTCTTTTGTATCATTAAAAATTGATTGTGTGCTTTCTATATTTTTTTGCAAAATTGCGGTTCGTTCTTGTGCCACTAAAATTAGTTGATATGTGCTTGAAATTATATCTTTTACATCTTGTTCAGTTTTTGTGTACTGAGTTTCAGACAATTGCTTATATATTTTTGAGGCTTTAAGTCCAACAATATATTCGCCACTAAATATTAATTGCGAAACTTGTAGTTCTGCCGAGCTATTGTGGTCTGTGCCAAATTTCACAGGCATCATTTGCCCTTCCGGAGCCATTGGGTTAAATATTTGTGCAGGCAAAAGTGTTACAGGAATATCTATCATATAATTATGTCCTAAATTAGCTTTTACTTGCGGTAAACCAATTGCTGTTGTTTCCAAAATTTTTGCTTTTGCTATTTTAATATCTAATTTGGCATTTAGCAGGTTAAGATTATTGGCTACGGCATAATCTTGTGCTTCCTTTAAGCTAAAACTAGTTTTAGTTGTGTCTTGACTAAAACTATATGTTTGTATAATTGTAAACAGTATTAAAAGTGATTTTTTCATGTTTTATTCTTTTATGTCTTTAATTTTTGTGTTAAATTCTTCTATTCCCAAAGCTGTTGCAATTCCCATAAAATGGTAAATAAACATTTCTTTAAACAATTGCATTACAGAATAATTATCATTTTCGAATATGTCGGTTTGCAATAGAGATTCTATTTTTAATATATGTAATTTCGCAATAATATCTGGGTTTAAATCGGCTCTATAAAACCCTTCCTTTATTCCTTGGTTCATATTTTGAATCATTTTTTCGTACAAACGTTCGCGTCTTTTCATTAGGTTTTTTTTGTACAATTTTGGATAATATTTTTTTAAATCGTACTCCATAGATAGGTTAAAATCTTCAAAAAAACTAAGTGCACCTTTGTAAACCATATACATACTATCTACGGCATTTAAACTTTTGTCGAAATCTAGGCTGTGTTTTGAGCTTCCGTCTTTTGATTCTGCAAATTCTAATACCTTTATTACTAAATCGTTTTTATCTTTAATGTATTCGTACAATGTTTTTTTTGAAATGCCACATTCTCGGGCTATATCGTCCATAGAAACCGATTTTATTCCATACTTTTTAAAAAGATGACAGGTTTGTTGGACTATTTCTTCTAATTTTTTAAACATATTTTATTTTATTGGTGCAAAAGTAAAAACAAAAACTAAACTTTGGAAACTTTTTTTATTAAAAAAGTTTCCAAAGTTTAGTTTTGCCAAATTCTAATATTTATTGTTGAATTAATTAATGAGGTCAGTTTAAAAAGTTATAAAGTTGAAAGTTTATAAAGTTAAATTATTGA
>DYMG01000051.1 GCA_020721655.1 Paludibacter propionicigenes
AAAGCATCAAAACTCGACCCAATAGAAGCATTGCGATACGAATAAATGTTTATTAACTTAAAATATAAAAAATGAGAGTAATTTATTTAGTAATTTTTGCAAGTATAATAATGTACTCGTGCAAACAAAATATAGAAAAAACAGAAACAATTCAAAAAAACGACTTATTGTCGAACAATGTTAGCGTAAAACAATATATAAACATTGCAAACAATGAAAATGCCGATTGGGTAAAATCTGCCATCGACAATAAACTATTGCAAACAATAATAAATTTGGGACTTACAAAAGTAAAAGTTTACAATACCGAAGAAACTGACACAAATTTTATAAGCATTGAAGAAATAAATACACTTCTCGGAAAACAAATCGACTCTGCACAAATAGAAGTTAAAACAAATGTTTTTGTTGATACGGTTATAGAAGTTAAGCCAAAAATTGAAGAAGTTGAAGGGCTGTTTTTTAAAGAAAATTGGTATTTTGATGCTACCAAATTTAAATTTACTAAAGAAATTACCGAATATTTACCAGTTCGCGAATACTATAAAACTAACTATAAAGGACAAATAGATACCAACACAAAAGCGAAAAAATTAATATTTAGAGTTGTAAACAAACCAAGCAAAAACTACACATTAGTAGCCGAAAATATAGCTACACCTTTTTATTTCAACACACAAGAACCAAACTTTATTACAGGATTAGATAAAAATAAATTTGCAAAATACTTAATAGATTACGCCCTAAATACCAAAAATAATGTTTACAATTACTACGAACAAAAAACTAAACTAACAAGCGAACAAGTAAAAGAATCGGTTGGTGCAACAACAGAAACCATACAAATGGAGGTTAAACCAAACGTTTATCAAGATGCTGTTATTGAAAACACTCCAGAATTATCAGAATTTATAGGAGTAATATTTATAGAAAATTGGTATATAGATAAGGAAACACTAAGTTTTAAAAAAGAAGTTGTTGGAATAGCCCCAATAAGAAATTTAATCTCAATTGATGAAAATAACGAAACTTTCGAAAGAAAAAAAATAACATATCTAATTAAATTAACCAATAAATAATGAGAAAAATATGGTACATATTATCGATAGTATTACTATTGATAATATTTGGCTTTAAAACACCAAACAATAAAAACGCAGAAATTCCTCAAGGAACATATCAAATAGATAGCAATTTATATATTGATGTTCTGGAAATAACAAATTTAGAATATCGCGAATATTTATATTGGCTTAACCGAGTTTTTGGAGCTAATTCAAGTAATTATAAAAATGCTCTGCCCGATACCTCTGTGTGGACAAGACAAAATATAAAATATAAAGTTTTAAATACTTTGTATTTTCGACACCCAGAATTACAAAATTATCCGGTAGTAGGCGTTTCATACCAACAAGCTAAAGATTTTACACAATGGCGAAGCGACAGAGTTTTTGAATATACATTGATAAAAAATAAGGAAATTAAATTTAAGAAAAAACAAGATTTAACAAATTACTTTAGTATAGAAAAGTTTTTAAGCGGAAAATACCATAAAGCAAAACCAAAAAATACAGAATACAATATTGTAATTTTTAGCCTACCAACAGAAGCCGAATGGAAAAAAGCACTTGCAAAATCGTACGAGTTAAGTAAAAATGCAAAATATCCCGAAAAATATAATAAATACAAATCATATAACAATATTATAATAAATTCTATAGAAAAAACACAAGATGGTAGTAGTGAGGAAAATGGAGTTCCAACTATTTCAATAGAAAAAAATGCTATGCCCGATGGAATATACAATTTACAAGGAAATATTGCCGAAATAACCGAAACCCAAAAATGTATTGGCGGAAGTTGGAAAGAACCAATTAACGATATTTTAACCACAAAACCATATAAATACACAAACCCAAGAGCCGATATTGGATTCAGAAATGTAGCAAAATGGACAATTAAAAAAGTAAATCTTTAAAATGGCAAGCGAAATTGTAAAAACACCATTAATGAAACAATATTTTAGCATTAAGGCTAAACACCCCGATGCAATTTTACTATTTCGTGTTGGCGATTTTTACGAAACTTTTGGCGAAGACGCAATTAAAGCATCAAAAATATTAGGAATTACTCTAACAAGAAGAGCAAATGGTGCTGCATCGTTCGTAGAATTAGCCGGATTTCCATATCATTCGGTAGAAATGTACTTACCAAAATTAGTCCGTGCTGGTCAAAGAGTTGCAATTTGCGAACAACTCGAAGACCCAAAAATGACCAAAACAATTGTAAAACGTGGCGTTACAGAAATGATAACTCCCGGAGTAACTCTAAACGACAATGTATTAGAACATAAAAAAAATAACTTCTTAGCATCAATACACATAACAAATAATAATTTAGGAATAGCTTTTATTGATATTTCTACCGGCGAATTTTACACCTCGCAAGGAAATGCAAACTACATAAATAAACTTCTTAACAGTTACCAACCAAAAGAAATACTCTACGAAAGAAGCAAACACAATAAATTTACAGAACTTTTTGGCGATAAATTCTACACTTTTAAATTAGAAGATTGGACTTTTAATTTCGATAATGCGTACCAAAGTTTAATTAAACAATTTTCTACCAAAAACTTAAAAGGATTTGGTATAGAAAATATGGAAAATGCAATTATAGCAAGTGGTGCAATTATGCAATATTTAGAAATTATACACAACAACAACACAAAACATATTACAAATATTTCAAGAATTGAAGAAGAAAAATATGTTTGGCTCGATAAATTTACAATAAAAAATCTTGAACTTTTTGGCTCATTAAACGAAGGTGCAAATACCTTAGTTGATATTATGGACAAAACCGTTACACCTATGGGTGGACGAATGATTAGAAATTGGATTGCACTGCCTTTAAAAAATATAGCACCAATTCTCGATAGACAAAACGTAGTAGAATTTTTTGTTACAAACACAAACATAAAAGATAATATCTTAAAATCGCTTCAACACACAGGCGATTTAGAAAGAATAATCTCAAAAATAGCCGTTGGAAAAGCAAACCCAAGAGACATTCTTCAACTAAAACGAGGGCTCGAAATAGTAGCAGAAGTAAAACAAATGCTAACATCGCAAAACAACCAAGTACTAAAAAAAATTTCCGATAACCTTAACGAATGTAATGCTGCAAAACAAAAAATTGAAACCGAAATAAATATAGAAGCACCAAATCTTATAAATAAAGGAAATGTTATAAACAGCAATGTTAACGCCGATTTAGATGAACTTAGACAAATCAAAAACGATGGAAAAAGCTATATCCAAAATATGCAAGACAGGGAAATAGCCCAAACAAACATACCATCACTAAAAATAAGTTTTAACAACGTTTTTGGATATTACATTGAAGTTAGAAATACACACAAAGATAAAGTCCCTCAAGAATGGATTAGAAAACAAACACTTACAGGTGCCGAACGCTACATAACAGAAGAACTTAAAAATTACGAAACAAAAATTTTAGGTGCCGAAGAAAAAATTTTAGCCATAGAATTGCAAATTTATACCGATTTAATTACTTGGCTTACAGATTATATTCAAGCCATTCAACTAAATTCAAAATTGCTGGCTCAGCTAGATTGTTTACTATCTTTCTCAAATATTGCAATAGATAACAATTACACAAAACCCGAAATAAACGACTCGCTTATATTAGACATAAAAGAAGGGCGACACCCTGTTATTGAAAAACAATTGCCTATCGACGAAAAATATGTGGCTAACAATGTGTTTTTAGATAATTCGGAACAACAAATAATAATAATTACCGGACCAAATATGTCGGGAAAATCGGCACTATTACGCCAAACTGCTTTAATTGTACTAATGGCTCAAGTGGGTAGTTTTGTGCCAGTAAAAGCAGCAACTATTGGAATTGTAGATAAAATATTTACACGAGTTGGGGCTTCCGATAATATTTCAATGGGAGAATCAACATTTATGGTTGAAATGACCGAAACTGCCGGAATTTTAAACAATATTTCGGAACGCTCGCTTATTTTGCTCGACGAAATTGGCAGAGGTACAAGTACTTACGATGGAATTTCAATAGCTTGGAGTATTGTAGAATATATTCACGAACACCCAAAATATAAAGCTAAAACATTATTCGCAACTCATTACCACGAGTTAAACGAAATGGAAAAAAGTTTTAAAAGAGTACATAATTTTAATGTTACCGTAAAAGAACTCGAAAATAAAGTAATTTTTCTCAGAAAACTTATGTCCGGAGGCGTTGAACATAGTTTTGGAATTCACGTTGCACAAATGGCTGGTATGCCAAAAAGCGTTGTAGAACGTGCAAATATTATTCTAAAAGAAATGGAAACAGGTGGAAAAGACAAAGTAATTGCTAAAAATGTAAAAGAAATAGCTCAAAATAGAGAAGGCTATCAACTAAGCTTTTTTCAACTCGATGACCCTGTGCTTAAACAAATTAAAGACGAAATAAAAGGTATTGATATAAATAACCTAACCCCCGTGCAGGCGCTAAATAAACTTAACGATATTAAAAAATTTTTAGGGAAATAAAATCGTGCAAAAAGTATGATAATTAAGCTTTTAGATGATATTTGTTTTGTGTTAAATAATAATGAGCCCGGTATAAAAAGTCAGTTTAATTTTCATTAAATAGGCTATGTATTTAATTATCAAGGCTTTATGTATTGTTGTAAATTTGAATTAAAACTTTTATTATCAATAATTTAACTTTATAAACTTTCAACTTTATAACTTTTTATACTGACCTCAATAATGGTTTAATCAAAATAAACGTAATAAAATTATCATAAATCAATAAAAATTATTTAAATTAAATAGTTTTGTAGAAATAATAAAATTTAAAACAAATGAAAAAAAATACATTTCTAACAATGTTATTTGTATTGTTTAGTATTTATACATATTCACAAAAAGAAATAACAGGAAAAGTAAATTTTACCAATGAAAAAGGCTTGCCAGATGTTAATATTCGACTAAAAGGAGCTATAAATGCAAATGCAACAACAAATCAACAAGGCGAATTTAGCATACAAATTCCCGAAAATTCATCGCAAATCTTAATTTTTAAAAAAGATGGCTTTGACCAACAAGAAATAAACGTAAAAAACCTAAATACGGTAAATATTACATTAATAGAACAAAAAAGATTAAACCAATACGGACAGTTAGTTACCAGAACAGAAGCCGATGCAGAATTTAGAAATGGGATAATAACCTTTGAATCTAAAGATAAAAAATTTGCATACTGGTTCGACTCAAGAATTTACATTGATGGAGCATATTTTTTCGACAAAAACGCATACAACCAAATAGGAAATGGAATTATAGTTAGACGAGCCCGATTTGCAGCAAAAGCAAATCTTTGGGAAAATTGGTACGGAGAAATTGACTTAGACTTTGCCGGTGCCCAAATGGAACTAAAAGACGTTTATTTAAAATACACCACAAAAAACCAAAAAACATTCTTAAAAGTTGGTAATTTTAAAGAGGGCTTTTCAATGGAAAGTACAACAACATCACGATATATAACTTTTATTGAACGCTCTTTAGTAAACGAATTTACACCTTCACGCCATTTAGGATTTAACGCAACAACTTGGGGAAACAACTACAATGTAATTGCAGGCGTTCATTTTCAGCAAGTTGGAGAATTAGAACAAGTAACATATACACAAAATTTAAATAAAGATTTTGGTGTTGATGAGGGTTATTCACTAACAACAAGGATAGTTGGTCGCCCAATTTCAAACGACAATATTACTCTGCATATTGCAGGTAATGCAACTTACAGAACACCAGAAACAAGCTGGGAATTTAACGACCAATATAGAATTAGCACACGCTCAATATCTACAGTAAACAGAAAAAAATATTTAGATACCGACAACATTGTAGGTGTAGAAAATATATTCTTATATGGAGCCGAATTTGCAACATTCTATAAAAATATAATGTTTCAAACCGAATATATGGTTCATAATATAAACCGAATAGAAGGTTTACAGCCAGTTAAAAACGACGGCTTGTACGCTCAGGCAGGTTACATTGTTTTTGGAGGAGCTTATCAATACAATAAAGCAGAAGCAGAACCTACACAAATTAAAAGAGGAAAAGAATGGGGAGATATTGAGCTTGCCGCAAGATACGACTATCTTAACCTAAACGACGAAAACGCACAAATATTTGGTGGCTCGGCAGAAGCTTATACGTTTGGACTAAATTATCATGTAAATTCTAACGTAAAATTTATGCTAAATTATACATATATTAACCACGATAGGTACGCAAGTGGTAAAGGTAAATTATTTGTCGGACACGATATTGACGGAAACTTAACAACAGACTACCAAAAAGTAGTTGAAGAAACAGGAAAAGCCGGAGACGATTTTGGTATGCTTCAAGTTCGCTTTGAGATTGATTTTTAATATAAAAAACAAAAAATTAAACAAATGAAAATAAAAAATATTTTTAATATAGGAATTTTAACTTTGCCAATTTTACTTACAAATTGTGTGAAAGACGAAAAATTTGTTGAAGAAGTACTACCTACATCAACAGTTACCTTAAAAATTAACGAAATTTTTTCGAATGGAAGTGCCGAACCAGATTGGTTCGAGATTTATAATCCAACAAATTCAAATGTAGATATGAGTGGATTTAGTGCATACGACAAAATTGATGCAAAATATACCTTTCCAAACGGTACAATAATTCCGTCTAAAGGATATTTGGTATTAGTTTGCAACCCAGATTCTGCTATGTTAGATGCAACAAAATATGCAACTTTTAAACTTTCTTCGGCAGGAGAATCGTTAACGCTTCTCGATAAAAACAGTAATGTTATAGACCAATTAGATTTTCCGGCAATAGATAGCGACAAAAGTTGGGGTAGAACAACAGATGGTAGCACAAATTTTAGCTCAATGGACCCAACCCGAAACGCATCAAATGGAGCCGAAGAAATAATACTTTTAAACGAAATACAAGGGTCTGGTGCACCAGATTATATTGAATTATACAACCCAACAACTATAAATATTGATATTACTGGGTACACCTTACAAGACCCCGATACAGCAGATGTTTTTACATTTCCAACTGGTACTACAATTATTGCAAAAGGGTTTTTAGTGCTAAAATGCTCGGGTACCGAAAATATAGCAAATTTAGAATCCGATTTTAAAATTTCCAGTTTAGGTGAAGACATTACATTAAAAAATTCGGCAGGCGTAATTATTGACCAACTTTTGGGAGTTAATTGGCCCGCAGGACACACAGCACTTATAGGCAGAGAATTTGATGGCTCGGAAAATTGGGTAATTCTAACCACTCCTTCTGAAGGAACAACTAATAATTCATAAAATATAAAAAGCAGTTTTTAGCTGCTTTTTTAATTTATAATGTTTATGATAAAAATAAAATTTAGTTTAATTATATTAGTTTTTGTAATAATTGCATCTTGTAAAAAAGAAAACGATGTTATTATACAAAACGCTAATTTAGAATTAATAAGCACTTACTCATTAAACATTCCAGAACCTTCCGATTTAACTTTCGACAAAGAAAAAGGAGTGTTATACACAGTTAGCGACGAAACAAAACAAATTTATAAAATAACCACAGAAGGTGCTGTATTACAAATATTTAACGTAAATGCCGATGATTTAGAGGGCGTTACAATTTATAATGAGTCGAATTTGCTTTTAGTTGATGAAGCAACAAATAAAATAATAAATTACAATCTCTTAAATAACACACAAACATCAACACAAATAAATTATAACAACACAGAAAATAAAGGATTAGAAGGCGTTTGTTTCAATAAAACCAAAAATGCAATTTACATTGTAAACGAAAAAGAACAAGGTGCTTTATTAGAATTAGATACAAATTTTACAATAAAAACAACAAAATTACTTACTTTTGCAAAAGATTATTCAGCAGTTTATTTCGACGAAAAAAACAATGTACTATGGATTGTAAGCGACGAATCGGCAACAATAAATAAATGCACAACAGAAGGTAAGCTTATTAAAACATATAATATTAACATTGAAAACTGTGAAGGAGTAGCAATAGATTTTGCAAAAAACAATATGTATTTTGTAAGCGACTCTGAATCAAAACTCTATAAATATAAAATGATTAACCTTTAATAATAGTATAAATATGGAAAAACCAGAAATGAAAATTGGAGAAATCTCAAAACCGCGATTCGAGTTTAGATCTTTTGGACAAAACTTTGAGGAAGAACATTACTTAATGACAAGATTTTCTACACCAGTACCCGAAAAAGTTTGGGAACGCGAATCAGAAGAAATTTATATTGTTTCTAAAACAAACGATATAAATAATACCAAAATTAGAGATGGTAAAATGGATATAAAAACTTATGTTCAAACTGTTGATGGCTTAGAACAATGGAATCCACTTATGAAAGGCGAATTTCCAATATCAAAAACAGTTTTGTTAAACGATGTATTTCCTGCATTTCAAGTAGAAATTCCAGAATTAAAAAAAGATGCCTACACTTACGAAGAATTTTTACAAATAATTGAAAATCATAAAGATTTACAAGCTGTAAAAGTTTTTAAACAACGTTTTGGTTATATGGTAAATAACACAATTTGCGAAGTAGGAAATGTTCTTATTAACGGAGCAAAAATTGTAACAATAAATTCAGAATCTACCGAAATTGACGACATTAAAAAAACAATACACGACCTTGAACTTGATGGAGTAGAAAATATTAACTATCTACAAGCAATAAAAAGAGTTATAGGTTGGATTAACAAACCATTAGCAAATTAATTTTTCACAAAATAAATAGAATAAAATGGCTCAAGAAATAGAAAAAAAATTCTTAGTTAAAGGCGATTATAAATCATTAATAACAAAAGAAACACGCATAATACAAGGCTATCTATCATCTATTCCGGAACGAACAGTTCGAATAAGAGTGAAAGGTACAAAAGGTTATATAACCATAAAAGGAATAGGAAACGAAACTGGAGCAAGTCGTTACGAATGGGAAAAAGAAATATCCTTAGAAGAAGCTAACGAACTATTAAAAATTTGCGAACCCGGTGTTATAGATAAAACTCGCTATATTGTACCTGCCGACAATAATTTAAAATTTGAAATAGACGAATTTTATGGCGAAAACAACGGACTTACTGTTGCCGAAATTGAACTTCCTAGCGAAGATACAGCTTTTACAAAACCAAGCTGGCTTGGACAAGAAGTTACTGGCGATGTGAAATATTTTAACTCAATGTTAATGAAAAACCCATACAAAAATTGGAAATAGCAATATAATTTATGACAAATCAAATAAAAGAAGTAGTCCCCGATTTGCTTAATATGAATAATTATCGGATAGAAAAATTGCCGATAAGAAATAAGTCGAAAGTTGAAAAATTTTTAATGCTAATAGGAATTCCTTTAGCAATTAGCGCAATTTTACTGTTTTTTTTTATTGATTTGTCGTTTTTAAGCAACTTTAATGTTGAACATTTAAGCAAAGCTGCTAAAGAAAATTATCTTAAAATTGGAAAAGAAAACTTCATTTTTGCAAACAAAGCAATGCTCGCAATATTTGTAGCATCGCTTATACTTTGGATAACAGAAGCAATTCCAAACTATTTAACTTCACTAATATTAATTGTTAGCTTAGTACTAACAGGTGTGCTTTCAGAACAAGATGCTTACGCCCAACTTGGGCACAAAGTAATGTGGCTTAATATATTATCGTTTATTTTAGCAAGTATGCTTGTTGCATCGGGTGTTGCTAAACGTTTTGCTCTTTGGTTTATAATTAAATTTGGAAAAAATGCTTCAACAATTTTTATAAGTTTTATAGTAATAAATACAATTTTATCGCTTTTTATATCGGCAACAACTGCAAAAGCTACAATATTACTACCTATATTTATGGTGGTAGCAGCAGTTTATGGTGCTTCTAACGGAAAAAGAAACAACTTTGGACGAAATTTAATACTTCAAAATTTACTGCAAATAAATATGGGTGCTTCGGCTTTTTTAACAGGCTCGGGGGCAAATTTATTAGCAGCTTCCTTAATTGCAGGAGCAATTGGCTCCGAAATATTTTTTTCTCAATGGATGATAGCTGCTTTCCCAACAGCTTTACTATTAATGTTTCTGGGTTGGATAGTTGGTACTAAACTAATTTTTCCACTAAAAAAAGAAGAAAAGTTTCCCTCAATAGAGGGAGGAATGAACAGCCTTAAACAAGAACTAAATAAACTAGGAAAAATATCTGTAAACGAAATAAAATCGCTAATAATTTTTGGATTAATTTTAGCATTTTGGGCAACCGACCAATTTCACGGAATTAGCCCAACTGCCGTAGCTTTTGTAGGTGCAATTGTAGCACTTATGCCTAAAATAGGTGTGGTTAAATGGAACGATGTTGATATTCCTTGGCACTTATTACTGTTTTCGGCTGGTGCATACACTCTCGGAGCAGGATTAAAAGTTACCGACCTGCCCGCAATTTCAATAAATACATTTTTTGATAGCTTAGGAATTGGAAAAAATACCCCATTTTGGCTAATATATATAGTATTATCGGGGGTAATGATTTATAGTGCATTAATTTTTCAATCGAAAACTATGCGAACAATGATTATTATACCTATTGCAATTGGTATAGCTAACAGATTTGGATTTAGCCCTATAAGCATTGCTTTTCCTATTGCACTGCTTATTGAACACGTTTATGTACTCCCATTTAACAGCAAACCGGCAATACTATTATACTCAACCAATCATTATAGCTGGACAGATACTTTTAAATATGGAATAATAATGCAAACTTTAGCTTGGATAGTTTCTATAATTTTTGCAATGACTTACTATAATTGGTTGGGCATTACTAACGGCTTGTTTTAACTAATATTTTTGGAGTAATGATAAAAGACATTGTAAAAATACACGATAAATTTTCCGTTGAAATTAAATTAGTATATGATGCCTATTTAAACAAAAAAAAACCACAATACGATGTGCTTACCTATTTATTTATTCCTAACGGATTAAATATAAACAACCAAACATATAACAAAAATGAATTTTATAATGATGTTAGACTAAATGTAAGATACAATACGCCAACTTATACTTTAGAAGAAATGATTTATGGCGAAAATAATTTTATTATCGAATTACAAAAAATAATTACAGAAATATTAGAGAATCCACAAAAAAACAACCACGAACACTTCATTACTCAAACCAAACTATTTGGGTCAATTTTTAGCAGTGCAATAAAAAACAGAATTAGATTAAGCAGAAAAAACATATCAGAAAATAACGTAGAAGAGTTAAATTCAGTACTTTCAATAATTAAAGAAGTTTTAAATGCTTATAGAGCTTTTGTAGAAAAAAACTCACAAAACATAGATAAAACAAAACTAAAACTACTACTTTTTACCGATGAGTTTATTAGCAATATAGCTGAATACAACATAGTTATACTATACGATTACTTAAAACGTAAACGAACAAAAATAAATCCAGAAATTTCTACAAACCTTGTTAAATTTGTAGAAAGCGAAACAAACTATAGAAAACATAAAAATTACAATACAGCACTATCAACCAAAATAAACAACGAAACTTTACTTTATAATAGAAGCTTACTTAAAAAATATATAGAGAGTGTGCTGTTTCTTAAAAAAGAAATACGAAAAGACGGGACAATTATAGAACAAACTTTATTTGCCGTTGTTGCAGGGTTAGCAATGGTTTTTTCTACAATGGTAGCATTTTACTATCAACAAAAATACGGAAATTTTACATTACCATTCTTAATAGCTCTTGTACTAAGTTATATGCTAAAAGATAGAATAAAAGGATATGTAGGCTACTTATTTGTTAGTAAAGCAAGTAGTATTTTCTACGATTTTAAACTAAGTATATACAGCTCCGAAAAAAACAAAATAGGAATAATAAAAGAAAATTTTAGATATACACCTTTTATAAAATTAGGTCCGAAAGTTAAAAAACACCGCCTAAAAGACCGCTTATTTGAGAACGAATTCGAAATGTTTGGCGAACATATAATTCAATATAAAAAACGAATTATTTTGTTTAAAAAACAATTTGTTAAAGGATTAAGCACTAACAACGTTACAAGCTTAGCGGATATTACCAGAATAAATTTTCACAGATATATTCAACACATGGACGACCCTCAAAAAGATTATTACATAATAAACAACGGCGAAATAGTTAAAAAAACCGGCGATAGAGTTTACCATATAAACATTGTACAAAAGTTTTATACCGAAACAGGTGTTGAGTTTAAACGCTTTAAAGTTATAATGAATAGAAATGGCATTAAACGAATTGAAAAAGTAGAACTCGAAAAATTATAATAAAAACTTAAGGTTTAACAAAAAAAACCTATATTTGAATAATTAAAAAATATAATTGTATGAATTTGTTGCAAAAAATATTAGTACCTGTAGGTATATCGTTTACAGTAGTTTTGGTAATAATGATACTAATTTTTAAAACGTATTTTAATAGAAATTTTGAAAATTCTATTGCCTCTGAAATTGAATTAAAAACTTCAGATGTTACAAACAACATTGATAGAATTGCCGTAAAAGCAATGCTAAATTCAGCATCTTATTCGGGCTTAAAAACAATAAAAAATGCAATGGCTGATTATGTGAAAACTAAAAATTTAGACTCCGCTACTTTTGCAATTTCCGATAAATACAAAACTCTGGTAAAAGACTTTTCAAACATCACAAATAGTAAATTTAACGTAGCTTTTTATTCTAATAATGGGGTTTGTATATACCGTTCGTGGGATAATTCAAAAGGCGACGACGTTTTAGAAAAACGAAAAATTGTAAAAGATGTAATTTTAACCCATAAATTTGCTGTAGGCATAGAAAACGACGAATGGGGTTGCTCTATTTTTGGTGCTACTCCTGTTTTTGGCGATAAAAACAACCTTATTGGGGTTATAGAAACGCGTTTGCCTCTAACACAATTGCTTAAAAATACAAATTTAACAAAAAAAGAAAATATGGCTATTTTAATAGAAAACAACTACTATTCAGAAGCCACAAAAATGGATAAATCGGCTATACATTCATCGGCAATAAACAATTTAATGCCTACAGAAACTACAGAAAATTTTATAATTCAAAATATAAATACCAACGATGTTAGCAATTTTAGCGATATTAATTATATAGAAGAATATGCATATTACAGCGTTCAACTTAAATCGTATTCTAACAAAGACCTGGGCTTAGTAGTATTTCAATCAAATATATCAGAATATTTAAAAAATAAAACACAAGTAAATTACATAGTATTTTTAACAGGTTTTTTGGCACTACTTATAATTATTATAATTTTAATAATTATAGGACGAAAAACAATAAAATACCCAGTAAGGGAAATAATAAATTCGCTTAATTTACTGTCTGAAGGAGTAACATCAAACGAAATAGCAATAACTACTAAAGATGAGATAGCAGAAATAAACCAAGCACTTAACAAACTTAATAAAGGATATAACCGATTAGCATACTTTGCAACCGATATAGGAAATAATGTGTTAAATACCGAATTTACTAAACTAAGCGATAAAGATGAAATAGGAAACGCTTTATTAGAAATGAGAACTAAACTTATTGATGCCAAAGAAAAAGAAGAAATACGCCAAAGCGAAGACCAAAAAAGAAACTGGGCAACTAAAGGTTTTGCCGATTTTGGCGATATTTTACGCCAAAACACTAACGATATTGAACTTTTTGCATCAAACATTATAAAAAACTTAGTAACCTATACCGAATCTAACCAAGGCGGATTATTCATTATAAACGAAAACGATACCACCAACATAACATTAGATTTAGCCTCGGCTTACGCATATAACCGAAAAAAACACATCGAAAAACAAATTAAATTAGGCGAAGGATTAGTTGGTACTTGTGCAATTGAAAAAGAAACAGTATATATAACAAATATACCCGACGACTACATAAACATTACATCAGGCTTAGGCACTGCTAACCCAAGAAACATATTACTTGTACCACTAAAAATAGAAGAAAAAGTATTTGGTGTTATAGAAATAGCATCATTTAAAATTTACGAAAAATATCAAATAGAATTTGCAGAAAAACTTGCAGAAAACATAGCATCATCATTATCAACAGCAAAAACAAACATAATAACAGCTCAACTTTTAGAACAAGCTCAACAACAACAAGAAGAAATGAAAGCCCAAGAAGAAGAAATGCGACAAAATATGGAAGAAATGCAAGCCACACAAGAACAAACTCAACAACAACAAGAAGAATTAAAATTAAAATCTGATGAGCTTCAAAACGAAAAAATAAGAGCCGAAGAACTATTAACACAACATAAAAACGAAATAGCTAAACTACGTAGAGAGCTTGAAAAAATAGCCGAAGAAAAAGAAAATTTGGAAAAAAACTAACTTTATAAACATAATTTATAAAGTGGAAAAAATACAAATTACAATAAAAAATAATTCGAAAGTTATTATTGGCGAGCATATTACAAATGTAGATAAATATATAAATCACGAAAAAACAATAATAATTACCGATAAAAACATAAGCAAATATTACTCAAAAAAACTGCCCAAATACCCAATTATAACAATAGAAACAGGCGAAAAAATTAAAACACTTTTAACCATTAGCACAATAGTTGAAAAATTAATTGCATTACAAGCCGATAGAAGCACATTTTTACTTGGAGTTGGAGGAGGGATTGTTTGCGATATAACAGGTTTTGTAGCTTCAATTTATATGCGTGGAGTGAAATTTGGATTTATAGCAACAAGTTTACTCGCTCAAGTTGACGCTGCTATTGGCGGAAAAAACGGAGTAAATTTTAATTCATATAAAAACATTTTAGGAAATATTAATCAACCACAATTTGTAATTTGCGACACGCAAATGCTTAAAACTTTACCGCAAAAAGAAATAACATCGGCAATGGCAGAAATAGTGAAATACGCAATTATTGCCGACGAAAAACTATTTAGCTTTATTGATGAAAATGCAAACGGAATTTATAATCTTAATAATGAGATAATTACACAAATAATTGCAACAGCAGTAAAAATAAAAGCAGAAATTGTAAATATTGATGAAAATGAAACAGGAGAACGAAAAAAATTAAATTTCGGACATACTATCGGGCACGCAATTGAAGCAAACTACCCATATACACACGGACAATGTGTAAGCATAGGAATGGTTTTCGCAACACATTTTTCAATGCAAAAAGGATTTATAGAAAATACCGATTTTATTAAAGTAAAAACACTACTCAATAAACTAATGCTACCAACATCAATAAAAATAGACAAACACAAAATTATTGATGCAATTATTAAAGACAAAAAGAAAAATTCTAACAACATAGATTTTATTTTTATAAATAAATTAGGAAGTAACATTATTATAAAAATAAGTATTGATGAACTAAAAACAGCTATAAATGAATACAATTGGGAATAAATTATGCGTAAGCATTGCCAATAAAAACTTTCAAGAATGCTACGAAATTTCATCGAACTATAACTTTATTGAACTTCGATTAGATTTATTAGACCTTTCTAACAATCAATTGCAAAAACTATTTGCACTAAAAACTGCATTTATAGCAACTTACAGAGGAAATTTAAACCAACAAAACAAAAACAAAGAAAAAATTTTATTAAATGCATTAAATTTAGGGGCTCAATTTGTTGATATTGAAATTGATGCCGACCAATATACTTTTAACACAATTACAAAATTTGCAAAAACGCTAAATAAAAAACTAATAATTTCATACCACAACTACACAAAAACTCCAACAAAAACAGAATTACAAAACATAATAAACTCGGCAAAAAAACACAAACCAAACTACATAAAAATAGTCACAACAGCCAACAACAAAGCCGATGTTTCTCGAATTTTATCGCTTTACGAAAAAAACACAAAAATAATTGCTTTTGCAATGGGCGAAATAGGTAAAATATCCCGAATTGCATCACTATTTTTAGGCTCCGATTTCACATACACATCAGCCGAAAAAGGCTCCGAAACTGCACCCGGACAGTATAATTATTTAACACTCTCAGAAGTATTAAAAAAAATATGATACAAATTAACGCACCGGCATCAAAAAGCTATTTGCAACGCGTATTAGCAATTTCTACACTTGCAAGTGGAAAAACTACGGTAAATAATATTTCGTGGTGCAACGATTCGTTAGCTGTAAAAAAAATTGTTGAGCAATTAGGTGCAAAAATTACCGAAACAGAAAACACAATAACAATTAATAACGAAAAACTGCAAATAAATAATCCATATTTTAATGTTGGCGAATCTGGCTTAGCATTACGAATGTTTAGCTCAATTTTATCGTTGTTTAATCAAGAAAAAACAATTTATGCACAAGGTTCTTTACTAAATCGCCCTATCGAAGAAATTATAAATGCTTTGCAACAATCAGAAATTAAAATTTCTACACAACAAGGAAAAACCCCATTAACACTAAAAGGAACACTAAAAGCAGGCAATTATATTATTGATGGATCGCAAAGTTCGCAAATACTTACCGGATTACTAATAACCTTACCTCTGTTAAAAAAAAACTCAATTATAGATGCAATAAACTTAAAATCAAAACCTTACATAGATTTAACAATCGAAATTATGAAACGTTTTGGGGTTTCAATAGAAAATAATAATTACGAAAAATTTATAATAAATGGCAATCAAAAATATATATCAACAAACATAAACATAGAAGGAGATTGGAGTGGAGCAGCATATTTTTTAGTTTATGGCGCAGTAAAAAACAAAATAGAAATTAAAAACTTAGACTATAACTCTAAACAAGCCGACAAACAAATTATAGATGCCTTAAAAAGTGCAGGAGCTTTAGTTACAATTTCAAAAAACTCGGTAATTGTAGAAAAAAACCAATTAAATTCATTTAATTTCGATGCAAGCAATTGTCCCGATTTATTTCCCCCTTTGGTTTGTTTAGCTTCTCAATGTAATGGAATTTCAACCATAAAAGGGACAAATCGATTAATTCATAAAGAAAGCAACAGAGCCGAAGTTTTAAAAACGGAATTCAATAAAATAGGTTTGCAAATATCTGTAAACGACAATGTTATGACAATTACGCCCGCAAAATTAAAAGCAGGTACAATAAACTCAAACAACGACCATAGAATAGCTATGGTTGCCGGATTAATGAACTTATTTTGCAAAAATGGAACTATTAACATCGAAAACAAAGAAGCCATAAACAAATCGTATCCAAATTATTTTAATGATATTTTAAACAATAAATTGTAATTTTACATTATGAATACTTTTGGACATAAATTTAGAATATCAATTTTTGGAGAATCGCACGGAAAAACAATAGGAATACTAATTGACGGATGCCCCTGCGGAATTGATATCAGCGAAAGCAATTTTACAAACGATTTATTACGCAGAAAAAGTGGCAAAAAAGGCACAACTAAACGCATAGAAAACGATATTCCAGAAATTAAAACCGGTGTTTTTAATGGAAAAACAACTGGTGCTCCTATTTTAATTGAATTTGAAAACAACAACACAAATACAAACGATTACGAAAACATAAAAAACACACCACGACCCGGACACGCCGATTTTGTTGCTCAACAAAAATACAATGGTTTTCAAGACTTTAGAGGAGGCGGACATTTCTCGGGGCGTTTAACTTTAGGAATTGTCGCTGCTGGGGTTATTGCTAAAAAATTAATTAATAACATAGAAATTACAGCCAAAATTCTCGAAGTAGGTGGCAATAAAAATATAGAAACAGCTATAAATGAGGCAATTAAAAAGCAAAATTCTATTGGTGGTATTGTCGAATGTACGGCTAAAAATGTTCCAATAGGCTTGGGAAACCCTTTTTTTAATTCAGTAGAATCGCAAATTAGCCAATTAGCTTTTGCAATACCTGGCGTAAAAGCAATAGAATTTGGCATAGGATTTTCGGCGGCAAAAATGACTGGTTTAGAGTTTAATGATGTTATTATTAACGAATTTGGTAAAACCAAAACTAATAATTCCGGTGGCATTAATGGTGGTATTACAAACGGAAACGACATAGTTTTTCGTGTAGCCATTAAACCAACATCGAGCATTGCAACAGAACAAGAAACATACAACTTCGCAACAAAAAAACTAGAAAAACTTAAAATTACAGGTCGCCACGACGTTTGCATTGCTCTTCGTATGCCAGTTATTGTTGAAGCAATTACAGCTATCTCTTTAGCCGATTTTATACTACAAGAAAATT
>DYMG01000003.1 GCA_020721655.1 Paludibacter propionicigenes
AAAATTTAATTTATTGTGATACATTTGTTGAACAACAATAGAAAAATTAGAAAAATGTTTATAGAAAACGATTTAAAACAAATTTTAGCTAAAGGGCTTACAAAAGAAAAAGTTGAACAGCAAATTAATAATTTTGTAACCGGATTCCCATTTGCAAATATTGTAAATACAGCAACTCCAGAGAATGGGATTGTTGTTTTAAACAATTCGGAGGTTAGCGATATAGTGGATTTTTATAAAAATGCATCTAAAAAAATATCAATAACTAAGTTTGTTCCGGCTTCGGGTGCTGCCAGTAGAATGTTTAAAGATTTATTTGAATTTTTAAATTCGGAAAATTCTAATTTTACCAATTTTTCTGAGGTTAAAACATTTTTTGAAAGATTGAAAGATTTTGCTTTTTATGCAGAATTGACAGACGTTTTAAGCAAAAATAATATAGATGAAAATGATTATAAAAAAGTTTTAGAATTTCTTTTAAGCGAGCGTGGTTTAAACTATGGTTTTTTACCGAAAGCATTAATTAAGTTTCATAAGTATAAAATTAATGCAAAAACATCAATAGAAGAGCATTTATTTGAAGCAGCAAGTTATGCTAAAAACGATAAAAAACAAGCAAATTTGGTTTTTACAGTTTCGGCAGATCATAATTTGTTGTTTCAACAAAAAATTAATGAGGTTAAAGCTGAATGTGAAAATATGTTTGATGTTAAGTTTAATATTGAATTAACCGAGCAAAAACAATCAACTGACATAATTGCTGTTGATGAAAATAATTTGCCATTTAGAGAAAAAGATGGTTCATTAATTTTTAGACCCGGAGGGCATGGTGCTTTAATTGAAAATTTGAACGAAATAGATGCCGATATAATTTTTATAAAAAATATTGATAATGTTGTGCATCAAAATTTTGCTGGCAAAACTATTGATTATAAGCAAGTTATAGCAGGTGTTCTTTTGAAAACTAAAGCTAAAGTAAATGAGTTGTTAAATAGTATAGAAAACAATAATTTTAATGCAGATGAGGTTGCAAAAATTTTAAATAATGAGTTTGCAATTAAAACGTCACAAGAATTTAAAAAATATACAAAAAACGAAAAAACTGATTATTTAAAAACTAAATTAAACCGTCCGATTAGAGTTTGCGGAATGGTTAAAAACGAGGGAGAACCAGGTGGCGGTCCGTTTTGGGTAAAAGAGGCTGACGGAACTGTTCAGTTACAAATAGTTGAGAGTGCCGAAATTGATAAGAAAAATGTTGAAAATTCAAAAATACTTAACACTTCAACACATTTTAACCCAGTAGATTTGGTTTGTAGTACAAAAGATTATAAAAATCAGAAATTCGATTTGCTAAACTTTGTAAATTATAGTGCTGGTTTTATTTCAGAAAAATCGAAAAACGGAAAAGCTTTAAAAGCACAAGAGTTACCAGGTTTGTGGAATGGAGCTATGAGTAATTGGATTACGCTTTTTGTTGAAGTTCCGTTAATAACATTTAACCCAGTAAAAACTGTAAACGATTTACTTAGAAAAGAACATTTAGAGATAAATTAATATTCGGAATCGGCGAAATTTTCCATTTCACCTTCTTCGTCTTGGTTAAACATATCGTCGTCGTTAAGTAAATCTTCCTCGTCGTATTGGTCCTCGTGTTCCGAAAATTCATCAAAAATATCGGTAATTTCTTGGCCTATAATTATTTGTTGTGGAGCAATTCCAGAGTTTAATAAGCAATTTTGTTTAGTGTTTTTTGCAGATTCTTTAGATATTTTTAAGAGTTCAACTTTAAAATATCTTTCGGAAAAGAAATCGAAAACATAAATAAGTTTATCTCCTTTTTTAGCAATGTATTTGTTTAAAGGAATTTCTTCCATTGTAAAAATTCCGGGTGCAGTTTTTATAAGTGTTATTTCTTGCCCTTTAGTCCAGTAATTGTCTGAAATAAAGAAAGATGCCATTTGCTTGCCATCGAATTTTGCATTTTCTTGTATTAAGTTATGTAGGTCTAATAGCGATTTGTTTTCGTCTAATTGTAGTACAATGGCAAAATTGTGCTTTTCATTTTTGCATTTTACAGAAAGCTCAAAAATCATATAATTAAAGTTGATTAGTTAGAAATTGTTACAAAGATATAAATTCGCTTATAAATTTAATAAAAAATTTAATGTGTCTATATTATCGGCATAATCGGTTAAGTTTGGACTTTGGGTTTGTCCAAATTTGGTGTGTTCATCTGAAATGTTTGAAACAATAACTTGTAATTTTTCTTTGTCGTTTTCAATTCTATTGTAAATTGTTTCTATGTTCGAGTAGTTTTCGTAGTAAATTACCGAAATTGGCGACGAATAGCTAATGTTTTTGGTTAGTAACAGAAAATTATTAGAGAAGTGTTTAATTTTATTAAGTAAAAATAATGAGCTATTGTAATCGTAATTGTTTGCGTATTTGTTGTTTGTGTAAACGTCTGAAAATGATTGCATAGAATCTAAAAAGGCTGTAAAATTATAATTATTTGGCACGAAAATTTTTGATACATTTCTGCAACCTAATCCGTAGTATGCAAAAATATCAGTTCCTAAGTTTTTAAAATCTTGTTCTGTTTCTTTTCCGTTTAGTATTGCTATTGATGTTCTATTTTTTCTAATTATATGCGGATATTTGTTAAAATAATAATCGAAATATTTGGAAGAATTATCGCTTCCAGTAGCAATAACGGCATCGAAATTTTTTAAAATAGAATCGGTAAATGTTATTTTTTTTTCAAATTTGGGTTCAATTTCAATCAATAATTTTGCAATTTCTTTTAGTAAAATATTGTCTTTTGTAGAAAGTTTAACAATTATTTTGTGTCCCGAAATAAGTACCGATAAAAAATCGTGGAAACCAACTAAAGGAATGTTTCCAGCCATTATTACTGCAACGTTTTTTTCGGTTTTGTATTTGTTTAACTTTGGGTAGTTGTTAATCCATTTGTTTAGGTTCTCTTTTTCTAACATTTTAGATATTTCTAAAATGGAAAAATTAATGTTTTTTTGTGTAAACCATCGGTTGTTTTCTTCGGCTTTTTTGCAAATTTTTTGGTCTATTTTTTTTTCAGACAATAGTTTGCCTAATAATGAAAACGCACTTATTCTATCGGCTAAATTCATAATTTTTTAAACAAATGTTTTTTAATTCGCAAATGGAAGTATGTTAGAAAAAAATGTGCTAACAGCCAAAATATATAAAAAAATAATAACAACAAAAATACTTGATAGCGAAATGCCAACAATTGCAGTTATTCGTCCTGCATTTAAGTTTTTATAAGAGCTTTCGGTATATTTATCGGGGTTTGCTTTGTATAATTTATTTGAATTATGACTTATTGAAAGTGCAATAATTCCGGTTATAATTCCAACAATTCCGTAACACCAGAAAGATGAAATAGATATTATTCCTAAAACTAGTGTTCCTGTAGCACTTGGTAAATCTTGTTTTTGAAAATATTGATTAGCTTGGTTAGAATTAGTGTTTTGTGTATTATTTTCTTGTTCCATATTCAATTAATTTCAATTAATTTGTAAATATAACTAAAAATAGTAATCGCAATGGTAAAAATAAACCAATAAATTAAAATATTACTTCCGTACGTAAATTTAAAAATTAAGTGTAAAATAAGAAAAGTGAAAAGAATAATTATTGGTATTAATGCCGGATATGCTATAAAACTATCGACAAAATTGCCTTTTAATAGTTCAATAAAAGAAGTTTGCATTCCACAACCAGGACAATCAAAATCAAAATGTTTTTTTATTAAACATGGTTTTTGATTTTTTTCTAAAAATTTTATAATTGGTTTCATATTAAATTTGTTGTTTTTTACAGTGTTTCGTAAGTGTCTGAAAACCAATTTTCTGCTAAAATCCATGCGTTGTTTCTGGTTTCTTTTGTATTGTAAAAATCGAAGGCTTTTTCCGCAACAGTGCTAAAATTGCAGCCATATTTGTAAAAAAGTCGGGTAAATTCAATTGGTGAAATACCTGTTTGTTGAACTTCTCTAAAATTTTTCTGAATTTCTTCGAAAATTATAGATTTACGTTTCTCGAATTTAAAATTATTGTACAATTCTATATTGTATGTTATTTGGCTAATATTTAGTTTTTTTGAAATAATATTGAAAATTTTTTTTATTTTAGTTTTGTTGTTTGGGGTAAAATCCTCATTTATAAATATTTGGTTGTGTTTTGTTTGTATTAAATTAGTAGAATAATTTTCTGTCCACGAATTTATAATTTCTTTTTCTATAATATTTGTGTTGAAAATTTTGTTTAGTGTGGTTAAAATTTCAGAATTTGTATGTTTAATTTTTGTTTTAATTATAAGCGACGAGTAATATGGTAAAATGCTTATTGATTGCTTATTTAAGTTAATAATAAGAGGGTTTGAAAGCATTAATTTATAGCGAGGAATTTCTAAAAAAATGTATTTTTTTATATTGTTAGGCATCGAAAATATTAAAATTTTAGAGTAAATTTTTTTTGTTTCGCCGTTGTGTTTAAATAAAATTATATTGTTATTATTCTCATTATTAATGCTTTCAATTTCAGCTAAATTATAAATAAATGTATTATGTTTTTTTGCAGTTATTGCGGTATCAATAAACAATCGTGAATAGTTGTATTTATAACCCTCTAAATTAATGGCATAAGTGAATTTGGTTTTTTTTAAAACAGGTTCTATTTCATATAATTTTCTTTTATTTAGTATTATTGATGAGTTAAATTTACTGATGTGAAATAAAGTGCTAAGTTTCTGATTGATAGAATTTTGATTTTTAGGCGTTTTAATTAAATTAGTTTCTATAAAATTATTAGCAGAGATAGCCGACAATTTTTTTTTTTCGCCAAACACAAAATCAATTTTTTTGTTAATCGCTAAATTTTCAACTTTGTTTTCCAACAAAAAACAGGTTTTTAGTTTATTTGCCGATGCAATTAGAGCAATTTCTGCACTTAAAATATCGGAACCTATTATTGTTATGTCGAAAGAATTATTCATCACAAAAAAACAAAGTAAACAATTTTAATTTAAATTACCATCAATAATAGGATAGTAGTTGTTAAAAAATGCCGATGATATTGTTTACTTTTGAATTTTACAATTTTTTTGAATGAATATATTACAATTAACAAATAAAATGCCTTATCCTGCCAAAGATGGAGGTTCAATAGCTACATTAAACCTAAGCAAAGGCTTTGTTAATAATGGTAATCGTGTTACAATTTTATCGATGAACACATCAAAACACTTTTTTGAAAAAAAGGATATTCCAACTGAACTAACCGATAAAATTAATTTTAAAACCGTTTATGTTGAAACTTCTATAAATTTTACAGATGCTTTGAGTAATTTGCTATTTTCAAAACTTCCGTACAATGCAGTTCGATTTATAGACGATAATTATAAAAATAAACTTATAAATATATTAAAAACAGTAGATTTTGATATAGTTCAGTTAGAAGGAATTTATTTGGCTCCATACATTGAAACAATTAAAAAATATTCAAACTCTAAAATAGTTTTACGAGCTCATAATATAGAACACGAAATATGGAAGCGAGTATCGGCAAACGAAACAAATGCTGTAAAGAAAAAATATTTAAGTGTATTATCGGGTAGAATTAAAAAATTTGAAGAATCGTATATAAATAAATACGATTTGTTGGTGCCAATAACTGTGCGAGATTTGGAAGTTTTTAATAAAATGGGCAACAAAAAACCTGCATTTGTTTCAATGACGGGGATAGATACAACCGCAATAATTTCAAATACCGACGATGTGGAATTCCCATCAATTTTTCATATAGGAGCTTTAGATTGGGCTCCAAACCAAGAAGGTTTGTTGTGGTTTTTTAATAATGTTTGGGGCAATTTGTCGAAAAAATTTCCAAATGTAAACATATATATTGCCGGGCGAAACGCACCACAAAGTTTAATAGATAAAATAAATAAACAGCCCAACACTGTTTTTTTAGGAGAAGTTGAAGATGCATATTCTTTTATGAATTCTAAAGCAATAATGATTGTTCCTTTGTACTCTGGTAGCGGAATGCGAATAAAAATAATTGAAGGAATGGCTTTAAATAAAACAATTGTTTCAACAAAAATTGGAGCCGAAGGGATACCAGTTGAAAATGGGAAAAATATTCTTTTAGCAAATTCAGCTCAAGAATTTTCAACTGCCATAGAAAAACTAATAGCTAATCGCGATTTATTTAATAAAATTGGGAAAAATGCCAAAAAATTTATTGTCGAAAACTACGATAACGATACAATTTTGTTGAATCTTATTGATTTCTACAATAAATATATATAATTTTATATACGAAAATGAAATTAACTAATTCAATATTACTGTTTTTATTAGGAATAGTTTTATTGTCGTCTATAAATATCATAAATAAAATAAGTGTAAGCATAAACGAAATAAATTCACAAGAAATTCAAAAAAACTTACGATTTCAAGAAAAATTATTAGAAAAAACATTAATTGAGTATTCAAAACACAACATTCAAAATATAAATAGCGAATTACAAAAAAATAACTTTACAATATTAGTATATAAGAACAATTCTATTATAAAATGGACAGATAACAATTTTGTATATAATATAAAATGGAATAAATTATTTGAAAATAAAGGAGTTTATAAAATTGGTAGCTACATTGTTATTTCAAAAATATTAAACGAAAACAATCTAAAGTATGTAGGTTTTTTTATAATTAAGAATGATTTTGCATTTGAAAATGAATATCTTAAAAATACTTTTAGTCGTAAATTGCAAATACCTGACAATTACGATATTGATTTTGAAAATAATAATAACAGAATAAACCTTGAAAACGGAGACTTTGCTTTTAGTTTAATTAAGAAAAAAGATTTTTACTCGCTTATTTTAACATTTATTTATAACATACTATTTATAATAGCAATAGCTGTTATTTTAATAGCAATTAGAAAAATTTTATACAATATTTCAGGAAAATATAATCCTGTAATTTATCAATTTATAACAATTGCTTCTTATTCAATAATTTGGATATTGTTTTTTAATATTAGAAATCCAATATTAGTTTATTATTCGCCTTTGTTTTCGCCATTTAATTATGCTCAAAGTGGTTTGTTTCCATCTTTTGGCGATTTTATATTGGCAACAATTTTTATTTTAGGAATATCGTACAATTATTTTAAGTATTTTAATACAAGTAGTTTAAAACATAAAAAAACAATATGGTATAATTCAACATTTATTGCAATATCGTCAATTTTAATAGTAGTTTTTTACACAGTTTTTTTATATTTATTAAATTCCTTAATATTCAATTCTAACATAAATATAAAATTATATGAACTAAAAAACTTAAACATATATTCGGCACTTTTCTATTTTTCTATTTTTCTGCTTTTGCTCTCATTCTTTTTATTTCTCGATAAAACAACTAAAATATTAGCAACAATAATAAGTCTAAGGAAAACAATATTGTTTTTTTTAATAATTTTTTTGCCAACATTTATACTCTTATATTTGTTATTCTTTAGTTTTAACTATGTTGCAATAATATATTTTGTGTTACTTGTTGCAATAGTCTTATTTGCAAACTTCTACAAAAAAATATATACTTATTGGCTAATAGTTATAATTACACTGTTAAGCTCAATTTTTATTGGATATTTTTCGACAATAAAAAGCAATGAAAAAGAAAAAGATTTGCGTAAACTTTTTGCAGTTGGAATTTCGAGTAATCGCGATTTTGTTGCCGAATCTCAGTTCGCCGACTTCGAATATAAAATTATAAACGATTCAAAATTAGGGGGACTTATTCAAAACCCAAATCAAAATAACGAGGCTATTTATAAGCACATAAATAATAATTATTTTCATAGTTATTGGTCTAAATTTAGTTCTGAAATAACTATTTGCGGGTCTAAAAAATATTTCAACGAAGAAAACGAAACCTCAAATTGTAGAAACTATTTTAATTACTTAATTAAAAATTACGGAAGAGATATACCCGGTAGCGGATTTAAATATTTAGATGTTCAAGATGGTAGAATTCATTACTTTACAATTTTCAACTATAGGTTGCCTGCCGACTCATCAGAAGTAAATATTTATATAGAGCTAATTTCTAAATTAAGAACAGAAAAATTGGGATTTCCTAAATTGTTAATAGCTAATTATAACGATGATTTTAAACAAAATTCAGACTATTCGTATTCTAAATATGTAAACAATAAACTTATTTTCGAATACGGTAATTATTTTTATAATTTAACACAAAACATTTCAAAAGAACATAAAAATGAATTTACATTTGTTGATAGAAACGATTATAATCACTTAATATACAGAAATAAAGATAACATAACAATAGTAAGCGTAAAAGAAATTTCTTTTATAAATTATATGGCAACACATTCATATTTATTTGTGTTTTTTACAATAATGGTACTTGCTCTAATTTTAATTACAAACCCAAAATTGTTGAAAAATATGTTTACTATGAATTTGAAAAACACAATTCAATTTTCAATGATTGGAATACTCATTTTTTCACTCATAACAATTGGAATTTCTACCGCATTTTTAAGTATTAACCAATCAAAAAAAACAAATACTAAAGAAATTAGTGAAAAAACACAATCAATTATTGTAGAACTTCAACAAAAATTTGGAAACTACAAAAAACTTAATAAAACAGATGCCGATTATATAAAATATTTATTAGAAAAATGGTCGTACGTTTTCTTTACTGATATAAATATATACGATAAAAAAGGAAATCTTATTTCAAGTTCACGCCCCGAAATATTTGAGAAAAAAATTATAGGCACTTTAATAAATCCTTTGGCATACGAGCAAATATATGTCCAAAAAAATTCGGAATACATTCATAATGAAAATATTGGCTATTTAGATTACACTGCATCTTACACCCCTTTGCTTAACAATAAAAATGAAATATTAGCTTATGTAAATTTATCGTATTTTTCAAAAAAAGACACTTTTTCCGAAACAATTAGCGACTTAATTATAACATTATTAAATATTTACGCATTACTTTCAATAATAACAATATTCGCAGGAATATTGCTGTCGCAAAGTATAACCCGACCACTTTTTGAAATAAAACAAAAATTTGGCGAAATTAACCTAATAAAAGTAAATACACCAGTAATATATAAACGCAAAGACGAAATTGGAGAACTTGTAAACGAGTACAATAGAGTTATTTCAGAATTAGAAGAAAATGCAAAATTGTTAGCAAAATCTGAGAGAGAAAGTGCTTGGCGAGAAATGGCAAAACAAATTGCTCACGAAATAAAAAACCCACTAACTCCAATGAAACTAAGTATCCAATATTTACTGCTTTCGTGGAAAAACAAAGACAAAGATTTTGATTCTCGAATAAACAATGTTTCTATAACTTTAGTTGAGCAAATTGATGCACTTTCTAATATTGCATCGGAATTTTCAGATTTTGCAAAAATTCCGCGAACACAAAAGGAAAATGTAAATTTATACTCACTTATAACAAATGTAGTTGAATTGTTTAAAAACGATGAAATAAAATTTGAATTCATAAATGTTAAAAATAAAGAACTTACATCTTTTATCGATAAGGAGCAACTACTAAGGGTATTTAATAACCTAATTAAGAATGCAATACAGTCGGTGCCTGTTGATAGAAATCCAATAATTTTGATAGAAATTGAAGAAAAAAATAAAACCGCAATAATTAAAATTACCGACAACGGAAAAGGCATTCCAACCGAAATAGTTGACAAACTTTTTATCCCTAATTTTACAACAAAAACAAGTGGAAGTGGCTTAGGATTAGCAATTTGTAAAAATATTATTGAAATGAGTAACGGAAAAATATATTTCAACACTATTGAAAATAAAGGCTCTACTTTTGTTGTTGAACTCCCAATTTTATAACATAAGTTATGGTCTTAGAAATTATTCTGCTTATAAAGAAACTAACTTGGTATAAAACAGCCAATCACTTAAAATTACGACTAAGTTTTTTATTGTCAATAATTTTAAAAAAAACAATAATTTGGGGCAAATTTGAAAGTTTAACAATAGAACCAATTAATTTATGCAACCTAAATTGTATTGAGTGTCCAACAGGAACAAACAGTTTAACACGAAAAAAAGGAGAAATTAATTTAGAACTTGCAAAAACAATTATTCAGAGTAATAAAAAATATTTATCGTATTTAATTCTATATTTTCAAGGCGAACCATTTTTGGCAAAAAACATCTTTTCAATTATTAAATATGCAAATGAAAATAACATTTTCACATATACATCTACAAATGGACATTTTTTAACTCAGCAAAATTGCGAAAAAATTATAGAATCTAAATTAGATAAATTAATAATTTCGGTTGATGGTGCAACTCAAGAAACTTATGAAATATATCGAAAAAACGGCAATTTAAATAAAGTACTTGAAGGAATTAAAACTTTAGTTGATGAAAAACTAAAACGTAGTTCAACACTTCCATTTATTGAGTTGCAATTTCTTGTATTTAAACACAATGAACATCAAATAAAAGAAATGAAACAACTTGGTAAGTTGCTTAAAATTAATAAAATATCGATTAAAACAGCACAATTCTATAATTCTAACAACTATAAATATTTAACACAAATAACCAAATATTCGAGATATAATTTGGTAAACGGAAAATTAAAAATTAAGAAAAAATTAAAAAATAGCTGCTGGCGAATGTGGCACTCTGCTGTAATTACAATAGAAGGAGATGTGGTACCTTGTTGTTTTGATAAAAATGCAAAACATACTTATGTAAATGTAGAAAAAATTGATATTAAGGAAATTAGAAACCTGAAAGAATATAAACAATATTCAACTGTAATACTCAAGAATAGAAAAAATATAGATATATGTAATAATTGTTCGGAATAAGAAAAGCATTGTAATGTGTTGTTTTACAATGCTTTTTGTATTATTGTAGCTCTGTATTTAAACAGTTAAAATATCTTTTTCTTTGTGTTCAATAATTTCATCAATAGTTTTGGTAAAATCGGTAGTAATTTTTTGAACTAATTCTTCTGCATCTTTAGCAATATCTTCCGATAAACCATTCTTTTCTAACTGTTTAATTTCAGTATTTGTGTCTTTTCTTATTGCACGAATACTTATTTTAGCATTTTCACCTTCTACTTTGGCTTTTTTTACTAATTCTAAACGGCGTTCTTCAGTTAGTGGTGGAACGTTTAAGCGGATTATTTCTCCGTTATTTACAGGCATTAGACCAATATTTGCAGCCATTATAGCTTTTTCAATAACATCAATCATCTTTTTTTCCCAAGGCTGAATTACTATTGTTCTTGCATCGGTTGTATTTATGTTTGATACTTGTCCTAATTGAGATTTTACGCCATAATAATCAACATAAACACCATTTAAAATATTAGGGTCGGCTTTGCCTGCTCTTAAAGTAGCCAATTCAATTTCTAAATGTTTGATAGCTTTCGCCATTCTTTCGCGAGCATCATCTAAATATATATTTACTTCCTCAGTCATTTTGTTTAATTTTTGAAACCATAAAATTATTTAATTATTTACTAATGTACCAATTTTTTCGCCAAAAATAACTTTCTTTAAATTACCTTTTGTATCCATATCGAAAACATAAACAGGTAAATTGTTTTCCATACACATTGCTGTGGCGGTTAAATCCATAATTTTTAAGCCTTTAGAGTACATTTCGCTAAAAGTTATATGTTCATATTTTTTAGCATTTTTATCTTTTTCGGGGTCGGAAGTATAAACACCATCAACCCTAGTGCCTTTTAAAAAAACATCGGCTTCAATTTCAATTCCTCTTAGAGCAGAAGCCGTGTCTGTTGTAAAATACGGATTGCTTGTACCTCCAGATATTATTACTATTTCTCCATTATTTAAAGCTTCCATAGCTATAGTTTTGGTGTAAAACTCACCAATTGGCTCCATTCTTATTGATGTCATTAGCCTGTTTTTGCATTGTAAACTATCTAAAGCAGAACTAAGGGCTAATCCATTTATTACGGTTGCTAACATTCCCATAGAATCGCCTTTAACTCTATCAAAGCCTTTACTTGCACCGCTTAATCCTCTAAAAATATTGCCACCACCAATTACAACTCCTATTTTAATTCCTAAATCGCTAATTTCTTTTATTTGGATAGCGTAATCGTTAAGTCTTTCCGAATCAATACCATAACCTTGCTCTCCCATAAGAGATTCGCCACTTAGCTTTAATAATATTTTTTTGAAAATCATTTTTAGTATTTAAAATTATTTGATATAAAAGTATAAATAATAATTAATATTGATAAACATTTTAATAACTATTCCATTTACTTGACTTTTATATTTTTATATATTATATTTGTATTTGAGTTTTGATATTAGCCATCAATATGAGACCCGTATTCGGGTATAATAGTCCGATTGAGGAGGGTTAAATATCAAAACTTTTTTATTTTTAAACCATTTCTAATTTTATGTTCATCAACCTTTAATTGGCACCAATTTTTATCTCAAAACCATTGCCTATTATGTCGGCATCAACAATAAATGTAATATTGTAATATTTTTTATTGTTACATATTACTGTATATCAAACTGTTAAAAAATAATTAAAAAAACAACATAATTTTATAGGGTAAACATTCTATTCTGTGTAATACCTCAAGTGTTTTTGCTATGCGTTTATAATTTAAAATTGTAAATAAGCATTAAATTATAAGTCAAAGATATTAAAAAAGACTTATTTTTTAAATGATAGACAAGCACTACATTTGCAAATTATTTTTAAAATATAAAATATTTATAAAATGTCAGATAAACAAAAGACTATAAAAAAGGCAGTTTCAATATCTGGAAAAGGGCTTCATACAGGAAAGGAGTGCAAAATCACTTTTAATCCGGCAGAGGTAGATTTTGGATATAAATTTCAAAGAACAGACTTGGAAAACAAACCAATAATTAATGCAATTGTAGAAAACGTTACAGACACATCAAGAGGAACAACAATATCAGAAAATGGAGCAAGTGTATCAACAATAGAACACGCATTATCTGCTATTTATGGCTTAGGCATAGATAACGTATTAATTGAAATTGATGGTGTAGAAGTGCCAATTTTAGATGGAAGTTCATATCCGTTTGCAAAACTTTTAATTGAAGCCGAAATAGTTGAGCAAGACAAAGACAAAGAATATTTTGAAATAACATCAAACATTTCATATTCTAAAGAAGCAGATGGTGTAGAGTATTTAGCAGTTCAAGACCAAAATTACAGTTTAAATGTGCTTTTAGATTACAAATCGACAGTTCTAACAAGCCAATATGCAAGCATAAACAGTATGGATTCTTATTTTGAAAACATTTCAAAATCGAGAACATTTGTGTTTTTACACGAATTAGAATTTTTAGTTAAAAATGGCTTAGTTAAAGGTGGAGACGTAAACAACGCAATTGTTTTGGTCGATAATAAAGTAAGTAAAGAAACTTTAGATGAGTTAGCCGTATTTTTTAATCAGCCTAAATTAGAAGTTGTTCCTGAAAAAGGAGTTTTAAATAATTTGGAACTAAATTATGCAAACGAACCTGCACGTCATAAATTACTCGATTTAATAGGCGATTTAGCATTAATTGGAGTACCACTAAGAGGTCGAATTTTTGCCAGAAAACCAGGACACGCATCGAACGTCGAATTTGCCAGAAAAATTAAAAAAATAATAAAAAAAGAACGTTCAGGAGTTTTTGCACCAAAAATTGATTTTAATGCCGAGCCATTTATAGACATAAACCAAATTAAAAAGATATTACCACATCGCCCACCATTTTTATTGGTCGATAAAGTAATGAAAATGGACGAAACAACTGTTGTTGCAATAAAAAATGTAACAATGAACGAACCATTTTTTGTAGGTCATTTCCCTCAAGAACCTGTTATGCCAGGTGTTTTAATAATAGAAGCAATGGCACAAGCTGGTGGAATTTTAGTTCTAAATTCAGTTCCAGACCCAGAAAATTATAGCACTTATTTTATGAAAATAGACAATGCTAAGTTTAAACGAAAAGTAGTTCCGGGCGACACCTTAGTTTTTAAACTAGAAATTATAGGACCAATTCGACGAGGAATAGCAATGATGAAAGCACAAGCATTTGTTGGAGATAATATTGTTAGCGAAGCAGAATTAATGGCACAAATATCTAAAAATAAATAAATGAAACAGCCTTTATCATATATTCACCCTGATGCTATAATAGCAGATAATGTTGTTATAGAGCCATTTGTAACCATCGATAAAGATGTTGTTATAGGAGCAGGAACATGGGTTGGCTCTAACGTAACAATATTAGAAGGTGCAAGAATAGGTGAAAACTGTAAAATATTTCCGGGTGCTGTTATTTCGGCAATTCCGCAAGATTTAAAATTTGCAGGAGAAAAAACTACTGCAATTATTGGCGATAATACTACTATTCGAGAATGTGTTACAATAAACAGAGGAACTGTAGCAAAAGGAAAAACAATTGTTGGTTCTAATTGTTTATTAATGGCTTACGTTCATATAGCTCACGATTGTATAGTTGGAAATAATGTTATTTTAGCAAACTCAACACAACTTGCAGGCGAAGTTGTTATTGACGATTTTGCAATACTTTCTGGAATGATTGCTGTACACCAATTCGTGCACATAGGAAGCCACGTAATTATTTCCGGAGGTTCGTTAGTTCGCAAAGATGTTCCGCCATATACAAAAGCAAGTAGAGAACCGCTTTCATATACAGGGCTAAATTCAATTGGACTAAGAAGAAGAGGATTTTCTAATGAAAAAATTAATGAAATTCAAGAAATTTACAGAATTTTGTTTCTAAAAAAAATGAATAATACCCAAGCTTTAGAAATAATTGAAGCAGAAATGCCTGCAACTAAAGAACGAGACGAAATACTACTTTTTATAAGAAACTCATCACGAGGAATTATGAAAGGGTATTTCCCCGAATAAAACCTGAAAAATCCAACTTTAAGTTGGATTTTTTGTTTTAATAACAACCCGAAAAAAGACAAAAAAATCAATATTAATAACATTTTGTCAACAATTTAGTATCTTTGCACACTATAAAAAAAGAACAATTATGAACATATCATATAACTGGTTAAAAGACTTCATAAATATTGATATAGAGCCAATTAAATTGGCGGAAATTTTAACTAATTTAGGATTAGAAGTTGGTAGTTTTGAGCAAATTGAATCAATAAAAGGAGGCTTAGAAGGATTAGTTATTGGAGAAGTTAAAACTTGCGAAAAACATCTAAATGCAGATAAATTAAGCGTAACAAAAGTAGATATTGGAAACGGACAATTATTAGACATAGTTTGTGGAGCACCAAATGTAGCTACAAATCAAAAAGTTGTTGTTGCAACAGTAGGAACTGTTTTATACAGTAATAATGAAGAATTTGTAATAAAAAAATCGAAAATTAGAGGTGCAGATTCCGAAGGAATGATTTGTGCCGAAGACGAAATTGGAATAGGAACATCTCACGATGGAATTATTGTTCTGCCAAATGATGTTAAAATTGGAACAAAAGCATCAGAATATTTTAAAATAGAAAAAGATATAATTTTTGAAGTAGATATAACTCCAAATAGAGTTGATGCATCATCGCATTTTGGAGTTGCAAGAGATATTGTAGCATATCTTAAAACTCAACAAAAAATAGAACTCAAAAAACCATCTGTCGAGAACTTTAAAACGGAAAATAACAACTTAGAAATCTCTGTTAAAATTGAAAATAACGATGCTTGTAAACGATATTCTGGAGTAACAATTTCAAATTTAACCATAAAAGAATCGCCGGAATGGTTGCAAAATAGACTTAAACTTATTGGTTTAAAGCCAATTAACAATGTTGTTGATGTTACAAATTACGTATTGCACGAAACTGGACAACCACTTCACGCTTTCGATACCGATAAAATTGATGGGAAAAAAATTATAGTAAAAACAGTACCGGAAAAAACAAAATTTATAACCTTAGACCAGCAAGAACGCCAACTTTCCGAAATAGACTTAATGATTTGTAACCAAAACGAGCCAATGTGCATTGCCGGAGTTTTTGGTGGAGCACACTCGGGGGTTTCAAATTCAACAAAAAATATTTTCATAGAAAGTGCATATTTCGATTCGGTTTTTGTGCGTAAAACTGCTAAATATCACGGACTTAGTACCGATAGTTCGTTTCGTTTTGAACGAGGAACAGACCCAAATAATACAATTTACGCTCTAAAAAGAGCCGCATTATTGATTAAAGAAGTAGCAGGTGGAAATATTTCGTCTGATATTATTGATGTTTATCCAAATAAAATTGAAGATTTTGAGGTTAAATTAAATTTTAGCAATTTAAACCGTTTACTTGGTGAAAGTATTGATAAAGAATTGATTGTAATAATAATTGAAGCTTTAGAAATTAAAATAGTAAATAGAACCGATGAGTTTTTAGACCTTAAAATTCCACCATACAGAGTAGATGTAAAAAGAGAAATAGACGTAATTGAAGAAATTTTGCGAATTTATGGCTACAATAACATTCAAATTCCAGAAAAACTTAACACAACATTGTCGTATAGGCAAAAACCTGATAAAGAAAAAATTCAAAATTTAATTTCCGATTTATTGAGCAATAACGGGTTTAATGAGATGATGTCTAATTCATTAACAAAATCTGAATACTATAATAAAGAATCGTTTAAAGACGAAAATACAGTTAAAATATTAAACCCTCTAAGCAAAGATTTAAATGCAATGAGACAAACTTTGCTTTTTGGAGCCTTAGAATCAGTAATATATAACTCAAATCGTAAAAATTCAGATATAAAACTTTACGAATTTGGTAATGTATATCAACAAAAAGCATCATTAACAGATAATTCTGTAGGTAAATTTCAAGAAAATAAGCATTTAGCAATTGTGCTTTCGGGATATCACGATGACGAACATTGGAAAAATGAAAAAAATGAAGCCGATTTTTTTCACGTAAAAGCTTACGTAGAATTAGTTTTACAACGCTTAGGACTTAATATTGATGAATTAAAAAGCACGTTTATATCAAACGATATTTTTTCTGAAGGATTATCAAAAACATATAAAAACACTGAATTAGTTCAGTTAGGATTAGTTAACAACAAAATTTTAAAAGAATTTGGTATAGATTTTAATGTCTTTTACGCCGATTTTAATTGGGATAATATTCTAAAATTATTGAAAAATATAAAATTTGAATTCACAAATTTGCCTAAACACCCCGAAGTTCGTAGAGATTTATCGTTACTTTTAGACGAAAATATAACTTTTGCAGAATTAAAACAATTAGCGCTAAAACTTGAAAAAAATCTAATTAAAAAAGTAGATTTATTCGATTTTTATAAGGGCGATAAAATTGAAAAAGGGAAAAAATCGTACGCAATTAGTTTTATTATTCAAGACGACGATAAAACACTTACCGATAAGCAAATAGAAAAAATAATGGGTAATATTCAATTTCAATTTGAAAAACAATTTGGAGCAAAATTGAGATAAATATTTCAAATAAATTTTACGCAAAAAATAAATTTATGAACGAAAAATTAAAAGCAATTGAACGTTTGTTAAATATTATGGACGAGCTAAGGGTTGGTTGTCCGTGGGATAAAAAACAAACTTTTGAAACTTTACGAAAAAATACAATTGAAGAAACTTTTGAACTCGCCGATGCTATTGTAAATAAAAATTACGATGAAATAAAAGGCGAATTAGGCGATTTGCTTTTACACATTGTTTTCTATTCTAAACTTGGCGATGAGCTTAATAAATTTAACTTTGCTGATGTTGCAAATGCTATTTCCGAAAAATTAATTTACAGGCATCCACACATTTATGGAGATGTTAAAGTTGCTAATGCCCAAGAAGTTGCAAATAATTGGGAAAAACTTAAACTTAAAGAAAAAGCAGATAAAAAAGTTTTAGACGGAGTTCCAAATTCATTGCCAGCTTTAACAAAAGCTATTCGTTTACAAGAAAAAGCACGTGGAGTAGGTTTCGATTGGGAATTTCCGGAACAAGTTTGGGAAAAAGTAAACGAAGAACTAAATGAAGTAAAAGATGAAATTAAAAAATTTGAAACATCTAAAAATAAAGATAAAACACATTTAGAAGCAGAATTTGGCGATTTGCTGTTTTCTGTTATTAATGCAGCACGTTTATATGAAATTGACCCCGAAATAGCTCTTGAAAGAACTAATAAAAAATTTATAAATCGCTTTAACTATTTAGAACAAGAAACTATTAGCAAAGGAATTTCGCTTCACAGTATGTCGTTAGACGAGATGAACGTAATTTGGGATAAAGCAAAAAAACAAGAATAGTATTAAAAATGAATTATTCCGAAACATTAGAATATATGTTTTCTAAATTGCCAATGTTTCAGAGAGTTGGAGATTCGGCATATAAAGCAAATTTACAAACATCAATAAATTTCGATAATTTTTTAGAAAATCCACATAAGTCGTTTAAAACTATACATATAGCCGGAACTAACGGGAAGGGCTCAACATCGCACATGTTAGCGTCTATTTTGCAAGAAGCAGGTTATAAGGTGGGTTTATACACATCGCCACATTTAAAAAACTTTACCGAACGTATTAAAATTAATGGCATAGAAGTGGAGCAAAATTTTGTTGTTGCTTTTATCGAAAAAAATAAGCAATTTCTCGAAACTGAAAAACCATCTTTTTTTGAAATGACTGTTTTTATGGCATTTCAGTATTTTAAAGAAAAAAAAGTAGATGTTGCTGTAATTGAAGTTGGAATGGGGGGAAGGTTAGATTCTACAAACATAATAAAACCTCTGGTTTCGGTAATAACCAATATATCGTTAGACCATACTGCATTTTTAGGAAATACTTTAGAAAAAATTGCGGTAGAAAAAGCTGGGATTATTAAATCGAATATTCCGGTAATTATTGGCGAAACACAACAAGAAACAGAGCCCGTTTTTGTAGAATTTGCACAAAAACATAATTCAAATATAAGCTTTGCCGATAAATTATTTAATATCGATTATTCAACGCTGTCTATTGATAATAAGCAAGTTGTAAATGTGAAAAGTAATTATGAAATAGTTTTTGAAAATCTTAAAATAGATTTGTTAGGAATATATCAGAAAAAAAATGTTTTAACAGTTTTGGCTACAATAAATGAATTGACTAAACAAAATTTTGAAATATCAACCGAAAATTTGAGAAATGGTTTAGCTAACATTGTTAAAAACACACAATTTGCAGGTAGATGGCAAATATTAGGAAATAACCCTCTAATTATTGCCGATACAGGTCATAACTATGCCGGAATAACTTGTGTTTTAGAGCAAATTAAAAATACAGCGTATAAAAAATTGCATTTCATTTTTGGCGTTGTAAACGATAAAGATGTTGATGAAATTTTAGCTAAATTACCAAAAAATGCAAACTATTATTTTACTCAAGCAAATATTCCAAGAGCTTTAAATTGCAATATTTTAGCAGAAAAAGCTGTAAATTTTGGGCTAAATGGAATTGTTATACCTGATGTTAAAACAGCTTTAAAAACAGCAAAAAAAATTGCTAAAAAACAAGATTTAATTTTTGTTGGTGGGAGCACTTTTGTAGTAGCCGAAGTTGTTTAAAATTAAAGTTGCAATTATTCAACTTCGTTCATTGATATTGTTGCTGCTACAACCGAAATAATTGAAATAAATCCAGCTAAAGTTGTTCCTAAAAACGGAACAAGTAAAAATATGGAAAAAACTACCCCATTTCCAATAGCAACGCCTTTTCTGCTATAAATTAAAGTTACACTTTGTTTTATATTTCGCTTATATCTTTCGTTACTGTAATCTAAAAACGAAAACCCATAAAAATACGATGAAATAAAGAATAAAATAATAGGCGAAATTATAGCAATAAGCCAACCAATAATAGGCAATAATGTTAAAATAAAGAAAAACAATATTATACCTATTTCAATACTCATATTTCTTATGGCTAAAATAATACCTCTAACCATATCTCTCATTGTTTGTTCTGCCGAAAATGGATAGTTTTTCCCGGTTAATATTTTATCGGTTTTTTCTGAAATAATTGCTAATATTGGAGACATTAGTATTAAAACTAAATATCCGCCAATGTAGGTAAATAAGAAAAAGAAAATAATTTTAAACAAAAGCCAAATAATACCCGATGTTAGAAATTTTAACACACTACTTCCAAAAAAAGCAGCATTATTTAAACCGGAAGAATCGAATATTAGATTTTTTAAATAAGTTGTAATCCAATCTAAAACTTCAATTCCGCTCCAAAACAAAATAATATTTATGACTATAGGAAAAATAAAAAACCAAGCCAGTCCATTAGAAAAAATTATGTCTAAAGCCTTACCGTAGGTTTTTATTCCTAAACCAAAATCTTTTGAAAAACTCATTTTGTAAAGATATAATTTTGAAAAACTTTAAAAAATAATTTTTTAAACAGTAAAATTTATTTGTTGTTAATTTATAAATAAAATTTTAGTAACAAAAGTTTTGTCACCTTCTTCGTTTGAGCAAAACGCTAAATAAACGCCTGTTTTAACTCTTTCTCCGTCGAAATTTTTGCCATTCCAAATAGCTTGCCCACCTTCAGCTTTGGTTTCAAAAACAATATTTCCGCTTATGTCGGTTATTTTCACGTTTGCATTTGTAACTAAGCCATTTATTGCAATAACTCCATTGTAGTCGTGCGGAACAGGGTTTGGATAAGCGTAAACATTTGTGTAAAATTCATTTCCTTCGGTAGCAGTTCCTTTGTAAGAAATTAAACCTTTTTCGGTTCCAATAAATATTTCGCCAGAAATGTCGTTTATAGAAATGCTAACTATTTCGTTTGATAATATGGGACTGTTTTCTGTGCTAAAATGTTTAAGTTCTTTAGTGCCATCGGCAGAAATTTGGTAAACTCCTGAATATTTTGTTCCAATCCATTTAGAATTATTTCCATCAATAGCAATAGCTGTAATTTCTTCTGTTTCAAGTAAATATTGTGGAATTCCGTTTTGTTCAATAATAACTCTTTGTCCGGTATAAGTACCTTCGTTAAAAACTTCTTTTGGATAAAAATAAGTAACAACTCCTTTCGTTGTTCCAACCCAAATTGCACCATCTTTATCTTCTGCAATACAAATTGGTTCGCTCGAAACTACATTACCTGTTTCGTCCAAAACTGAAAATTTTTTAAAAGAGTCATCGTTTGTGTTTTCAAAAGTTCCTTTGTCGTCGAATGCAAAAAGTCCTACACGTGGTAAAATAGCCCATTTAACGTCGTCTTTTGTAATTATCATATTGCCAATTTTGCCAACACCTGTTTTTTCTGAATAATTTAACGGATGCCATTTATTGTCTGATGTTTTTACGTAAAATTGATTGGTTACAGCGGTAAGCGATATCCAAACTTGGTTTTTACTATCTTGAGAAACGCTTGCCACATAATTTGTTACAGCTCCAGGCCATGGGTTGTCGAAATTCGTGAAAACCGTATCTTGCACTCCATTTATAACCTGAACTACGCCGCCACTATACGATGCAAAATATGCTTTTGATGAGTTTTCTCTATCAATTTGAACATCGGTAAGGTCAGTTAAATATGAACCTGTGGCTTTTTTGTTTATCCAATAGTTGTTTTCGAAGTTCATCATATAGGGAGCTTTGTATTGAGGGTCCCAAATATTTGTAAAGCCACCTTGAACACCCCAAAGCTTTCCTTCAAAAATATCCATTCTGTAGAAAGTGTTAGTTGCTGGTCCGTTTGGTTTAATTTGTTGGGCTAATGAGTTGGTAATTTTAACTAATGATGAATAATAATCGGCTGAATAATATACATTGTTTTTAATAATAGCATCACGTATGCTTGTGTTTTGTGTACCCCAATTGTAATTGTATTCTGAAATACTTTGAGTTAAATTATCATTGTTATCTAAAATATTAAGTTTGTTGTCGTTGCAAATTAGCAGACTGTTATTTTGTGCTTTTATACTGTAATATAATGTAGCTTCAAAGGGTTCAATAACCGACCATATATCGTTATTTAGCTTGTGCAAAATATTTAAACTCGATTTTTCTACTGCATATATTGAATTGTTAAATGTTTCTATTAGCGAGTATTCTGTATTTGAAGGTATGTCGATTATTTTGTCCCAATTTTCGTAAAAAGCTAAATTAGAATTGTTTACATCTGCTTTGTAAATACCGTCTTCTGATGCCGCATAAAAATAATTATTTAAAACTGCTAAATCGTTAACTGCAATTTGTGAACTATTTTCTCCAATAAAATAGGTGTCGGTAATTTCAGCTTTTTTATAATCAATTTTAACAATACCAAAACCGCACGATAAATAAGCGTATGAATTGTAAAAATAGATATCGTTTATTTTTTTTAAACCGTAGAGTTGTTTTTGTTTTATGTAAGGTATGTTGTATATTGTTTTACCAATAATTATATCAATATTTCCGTTATCGTAGCCTATTATTAAAGTATTTTCAAAATAATTTGCAGTGGTAATATTTACATCTGAAAGACCATCAACTTTCGATAAATTTTCGCAACTATTATCGGTTGTGTTGAAAAAAAACATGCCATTGTTTGTAATGCAGTATACACGATTGCCGGCATCAATTACTTTTAGTCCGTTATTGTATGTAGAATGTATTCGCCAATCCCCAATTGCAATTTGTGAATAATTATTTAGGTATATAAATAATAATGAAATAAATATTAATTTTTTATACATTAATCACTTTTTAAAAATTTTAATATAAACACAAATTTGTTGCGTTTTATTGTTATTGCAAAAATAATATTTTTAAATTTGGTAAAATCATTTTTAACAAATATAAATACTTAAAATAAATGAATATTTCTTTAATATTAGTAGGTAAAACCGATTTAGAGTATATTAAAAATGGTATAGAAATTTTTGTTGGTAGATTGTCGCATTATATAAATTTTGATATTAAAGTCATTACTGATATAAAAAACAAGAAAAATTTGAGCTTAGAAAACCAAAAAAATGAAGAAGGAGTTTTAATAATAAAAAATCTGAATAAAGACGATTTTATTGTTTTATTAGATGAAAATGGAACAACTTATTCGTCTGAACTTTTTGCCGAATATATAAATAGTAAAATGATTTCTGGAATAAAACGCTTGGTTTTTATTGTTGGCGGACCTTATGGCTTTTCAAATGAAGTGTATAAAATTGCAAATCAAAAAATTTCGCTATCAAAAATGACTTTTTCACACCAAATGGTGCGACTTATTTTTATAGAACAATTGTATAGGGCTTTTACTATTCTTAATAATGAACCTTATCATCATAAATAATTGGTAAATAATTGATAATTAATTATTAAATAGTATATTTGTACTAAACAACCTATAATGTTAATTGACAAATACAAAATATTGGAAAATGATAGCTGGAATTACGTTTCTAGTAGTCAGAATTATAGCCATAAAACAAGAAAAATAGGTAATGATATTATAGAAATTACGGCTTTTGGAAATTTTTATAACGATGAGGAAATAAATTTTGCTATTTCTGAAATTGAACGGGTTGTTTCTGAATGTGTAGGAGAGAATGAGTATTATTTAATCCATAACTATAAAGAATTTAATAACTATTCGGTTTCAGTAAAATTAAAATATGCAAAATGGATAACTAAAAACACAAATAAACTAAAAGGAATTTTATTTTATAACATATCTTTAACAAACGAAATTCAAATAAAATCGGGTAAACTTTTTTCGCCAAAATTAAAAGACGTGAAAATATTCGACAGTTTAAACGATGTATTGGTATTTATTGAAAAACAAACCCAATTAATTAATTCGGTAAATTACATTAAAGGAGTTGATGTAATTGTTTCTGATTTTACATTTTATAGAATTTTTGAACTAAAAGGTTCGGTAAACTCTTCAAATATTGATGAACTTATTGCTTTTATAGTTAGTAATTTAAAGAATAATTATATTCCATCAAAACAGATTTGTTCAATTTTCAACCTAAATAATCTAATAGGTACACCGTTTTTATACCATAAAAAACTATTCGGAACATTAAGTTTATTCGAAATTTGTGATGTAATAATGGTTTTTTCTGGAAAATTGCCAAAATTTCGAAACTTGGTAAAAACATATTACTCCAACTTAAAAATAATATGTTTCGATAACAATGAACAAGCTGTTGAATATTTAGTAAATAAAAAAAAGAACAAACTATTTGAAGAGCTAAATGTTGAGAATTTTAAAATAAACAACATAACATATAAAATAAAAACATCGGAAAAATTAATACTGCAACTTCCTGACGATAAATTGTATATAAATGAGTTGGTAAACGATAATATTATAGTGGCAAAATTAATTGGTAAAGCGAGGTTTGAAAAAATAGACTTAGAAAAAATTAATATCCAATTAGAAAACGTTGTAGTAAATTACTTAGTAAACAAACCAATTTGGCTTTTTATCGATTTAGAACAATTAGCAGAAATTACAGTAGTTGCACGAAAAGAGTTTTTTAATTGGGTAATAAAATATTCTGATAATATTGAATATATTGTAGCATATAATTTAAACAGCGTACTTTATATAATAGCAAAATTTTTAGTAAGCATTTTAAACAATAAAGTTAAAGTTAAAATAGCATCAAATTTTAATGAAGCACTTTTGTTTTATAGCAATATTTTTGAAAATAAAGTTGAGAACACTAATCAAGAAATAAAATTAAATGAAACAGCATCAAAAAAAGATTTGCTTAACTATATAAATTTTCTTGAAAACGAAAATTACAAAATAAAACAAACGCAAGAAGAAGCCATAAGTAAGCTGTTCAATATTTACGGTCGCATTTCGTGGGACGTAGATTATGAAATAGATAAAAACGCTTTTCAAAAAAACGATTCATTTTACAACTTATATTTACTTGCCGAAATGTTACATAAAGACATTTTGCACATGTTAAGACTTAAAGATAACTTAATTTTAAAAGCAAGAGAATCTGACATATTAAAAAGTGCTTTTCTCTCGAATATGAGCCACGAAATTAGAACTCCACTAAACAGTATAATTGGATTTACTAGTTTGCTTTTAGAATACAATAATTTAAGCGAAGATGTTATAAAATATTTAAATATAATTGATAAAAGTAGTAATCAATTACTAAACTTAATAAATGATGTTATTGATATATCTAAAATTGAGGCAGGACAAATAGAAGTGGATATATTAAAATTTAATATAAATAACTTATTAAATGATGTTTATGCACTTTTTGAAAAGCAAGCACAAGATAAATATCTGAAATTTGAAATTATACAAAACGAAACAAATGAAATTAATATTTATTCGGATATCGATAAAATAAGGCAAATTCTAATTAATTTAATAGGAAACGCAATAAAATTTACAGAAAAAGGATTTGTTCAATTTGGTTATAAAATTAAACACGGAACAGTAATATTCTCTGTATTAGACTCTGGAATTGGACTAACAGAAACCGAAAGATTAATAGTTTTTGACAGATTTAAACAAGCTGATAGCTCTATAACACGAGCTTACGGAGGTTCTGGCTTGGGATTAGCTATATCTAAAGCTCTTGTTGAAATTTTAGAAGGGAAAATTTGGGTAAATTCCGAAAAAAATAAAGGCTCAGAATTTCATTTTGAAATTCCATTAATAAAATAAAAAAAGGAAGCCGAAACTTCCTCTCTACTAATATTCATCTTCATTAAAAAAGAAATCATCTTTACTCGGATAATCTGGCCAAATATCCTCAATACTATCATAAATGTCTCCTTCATCTTCAATTTCCTGAAGATTTTCAATCACCTCCAATGGAGCCCCTGATCTTATTGCAAAATCAATCAATTCTTCTTTGGTAGCAGGCCAAGGTGCATCTTCTAATTTTGAGGCTAATTCAAGTGTCCAATACATAACGTTACATTTGTTGGTTTATAAATTTTTCGTGCGAAAGTAATAAAATTAATTCAACTATATTTAGTTTTAAAAATTAAATATCAACAATATTTAAACAATTCTGCTTTCATTAAATAAATTAATAGTTACATTTGCTAAACAAATGAGTATTGTTGAAAAATGCTAAGTATATGTATTCCTATATATAATTTTGATGTTTCTTTATTAGTTACAGAACTGCTAAAACAAATAGAAATAACAAAACACCCAGCAGAAATTATTTTAATTGACGATTTTTCTAACAATAATTTTAAGGAAATAAATAGAAAAAATATAGAAAATACCATTTACATTGAGCTTGACGAAAATATTGGTAGAGCCAAAATTAGAAATCTGTTTTTAAAATATGCAAAATACGATTTCTTGCTTTTTATAGATTGTGATTCGCAAATTGTAACTTCAGATATAATTTCTAAATATCTCGAAATAATTAAACAAAATCCATCAGTTGTTTGTGGCGGAAGTATTTACGATAAAAATAAACCTTCAAGAAATAAACTACTACGATGGAAATATGGAATACAAAAAGAAAGTCAAACGCAAGAGCTCCGAAACAAATTTCCTAACAAATCGTTTATGACAAACAATTTCCTAATTAAAAAACAATTGTTTGAAAAAATTAATTTCGACGAAAGCATTACAAAATATGGGCACGAAGACACTCTATTTGGTTATTCCTTAAAAAAAGCTAATATTCCGGTTATTCATATCAACAATCCATTACTTAATGCAGACATAGATACAAATGTTGAATATTTGAACAAAACAAAACAAGGAATTTCTAATTTAGTTAATATTTTAAAAATAGTTGAGTTCGATAAAGAGTTTATAAACGATATTTCAATATTGGCTTTTTACTACAAAATAAAACCAATAAGCAATATTATTTACATAATATTTAAAATTAAAAAACCATTTATACATTACTTGCTATCAAAAGGATATGTTAGTTTAACAATGTTCAATTTTTATAAATTGGGACTATTTATCGAAAAAATGAGAAAAATATAAGTGTCAAAATAGCCAAAAATTCAACAATAGCAATAAAAATAATAATATTCGATGTTTTTGATGTTTTATTTATCGGAAAAATAATTTCCGAAATTTGTTCAGTCTCCATATTTAGAAGTAATACTCCATCATTTTTTATAAACATATAATATTCAAGTATTTGTCTGCGTGTGTTTCTATTGGTAATTTTAGGCGAATCAATACCCGATTTTACTTCAACAATATATTTTTTATTATTTTTATAAACAATATAATCTGTTTCAATTGTAATTTTTTTCTTTTCAGAATTTTCGGTTAAATAATAGCTAAACTCCTCATTATGAGACATTATTTTGTAACCATGATTTTCTAAGAATTTTTTCGCTAAATTTTCTTTTTCAAAACCTCGTTTTAGTTGTTGCCTAATTCTTTTATTTATTAAGAATTGTTTATATTTACCTTTTAAGTATAAAAAAGTAATAAAAAACAGTAAAACTATAACGAAAAATTCTAACAAGTAATGCATAAAAATAAAATGTTTAAGTAAAAATAACTATTTATACACAATTAGTTTATTTTTGTAAAAATTAATTTATGGAAAACACAATATTAGTCCCTACCGATTTCTCAGACCAATCTTTAATAGCTTTGGAGCAATCGTATAACATTTCAAAATTATTTAATGCAAGCATTACATTAGTTAATGTAATTAGAACAAACGGTTCAATATGGAGTGTTTTTGGGAAAGAAGAAAAAGAAAACCTCGAAAAAAAGATATTAGCAAACTTACAACTAATTTCGAGCGAGATTGCCGAAAAAAAAGGAATTAAAGTTAATTGTAAGGTATTAAAAGGTAAAGTGGTAGATTCTATAATTGATTTGTCAAACGAAATAAAACCCGTTTTTTTAGTAGTGGGAACAACTGGCGACACTAATATAACACGCAAAATAATAGGAACAAGGGCTTTGCGTTGGATACGTGAAACGTCTTGCCCTGTAATTACAATTAAAGGCAAAAACCATAGAGATGGTTGCGAAAATATTTTATTACCGTTAGATTTAACCAAGCAAACCAAGCAAAAAGTAGAATTAACAAAAAAAATTGCATCGTTATTTGGTTCAAAAATATTTGTTGTTTCTATAATTACAAAAAAAAGTGCAAACGAAATAGGAGAAGCAGAACTACAGCTTCTACAAGTTAAAAAAGATATAATTAAAGATAATATTTCTTGTGAAACGGAATTATTGCACTCAAGCAAAGAGCCTGAGCTAATGGCTTTAAAATTAATAGGTTACGCGCATAATATCGATGCCGATTTAATTGCAATAATGACGCAACAAGAAAAAGAATTTAAAGAATTTTTCATCGGTTCACAAGCTCAGCAAATTATATTTCAGTCAGATATTCCAATTCTTACAGTTAATCCGAAATAGGTTTTTAAACCCGAATTAAGCAATAGAAGATTTATAAAATCTAAGTCGAATAAGCATTTCTTAATGCTGATTTTGGGTTAATCGTAATTATTTGCCATTTGGCAACAAAAATGATTAAAATAATTGATTTTATTAAATTTGTTTTACTATTATTTATTATCTAATTAAATCTTTTTTTTGTTACTTTTTTAATACTTTTACGTCATAACTTCTTAAAATTAAACTAATTTATCATGAAATTACTTATTGTATCCTTACTAATAGCTTTTACGATTAATGTTAGTTTTTCGCAAAACCAATTTAAAAATAATAATTTTTACGATTTACAAAAAGCATATTATAATTCTTCAAAAGATAATAATATAAAGGGATTTAAGCGTTTTAAACGTCTTGAATGGTTTTATGAACCTCGTGTTTATCCAATAGGAAATTATCCTAATTCTGAATTAATTTGGAACGAATCGCAAAAATTAAATAACCTAAAAAGTACTAATACCATTGCAAATTGGACAAATATATCGCCTTTAACATTACCATCGGCAGCAGATACAACAAATATTAATGGTCTTGGCAGAATAAATAGTATTACATTTCACCCAACCGATGAAAATACAATGTGGATTGGCTCATCGCAAGGTGGTGTTTGGAAAACTACCGATAATGGCAGTACTTGGGTTTGTTTAACCGACAATTTACCATTACTTAGAATTAGCGATGTTTGTGTTGACCCAAATAATATAAATGTTTTATATATTGCTACTGGCGATATAAACTATATTGGTTTTAATACTATTGCTTCAGGTCGTAATCCGCAATATGGTATGGGAGTAATGAAATCGACTGATGGAGGTGCAACATGGAACACAACAGGATTATCATTTAATTTAACTGATGGCGAATCATCATTAATTAGAAAAATTGTAGTAAACCCCGAAAACTCAAATGAAATTCTTGCTGCTGGTGTTGATGGAATATATGTATCGCAAGATGCAGGAGGTATTTGGTCGAAAAAAAGTGATGCAATGGTTATTGATGTTGATGTTAACCCACTAAATAGTAACAGCATTTATTGTTCAACATATTATAATAATTATGTGCCATCAAGTGGTGCTTATGTGTTACGTTCATATAATTTTGGTGCAACTTGGGACACTTTAAATAGTACAATTACACCACAACAAAAGGTTCAGAGATTAGAAACAGCTATTGCCCCTTCAGATACTAATATCATTTATACAATTACTTGTGGTATGGACGAAGGATTTTATGCTTTATACAAAACCGAAGATGCTGGGGAAAACTGGAATTGTATTGCTGCTTACGATACAACTGGACATACTGGAGCTTCTAAAGCCCCAAACCTTATGGGTTGGATGGACGGTGGTGTTTCTGGTTTTCTACCAGACGAAGGCGGACAGGGCACTTACGATTTAACTTTAGCTGTTGACCCAACAAACCCAAATTTTATTTATTCTGGCGGAGTAAATATGTGGGGGTCTGATGATGGTGGCTTAACTTGGGATTTAGTTAGTTTCTGGGTTAAAACATTTGGTTATAGTGTGCATGCCGACCAACACGTTGGCAAATACAACCCAATTTCGGGCAAATACTATCAAGCACACGATGGTGGAATTGATGTAGCCGACACACTGATAATTGGAGATATTAACTATGTATTAAGTAATTGTATCGATTTTGCCGCATATTTAGCTGGCGATTACGACCACGTTTTAGAAGCAGGCTGTTATGCTTTACCCACAAATTGGACAAATATTACAAGCGGATTACATATTACAGAATATTACCGCTTAGGTTTGTCAAAAACCAATCAAAACATGATTATTGGAGGAACTCAAGATAACGGAACATATTTATACAACAATGGAAATTGGATTTCTACTTTTGGTGGTGATGGAATGGAAGCAATGATTGATAATACTACCGATGAAATTATGTACGCAACAAATTATTCGGGAACACTAAACAAAAGTACAGATGGGGGCTTAACTTATACAAGTAGTCTTGAAACACCAATAACCGATGCTGGTGAAAATGGTGCTTGGGTAACTCCTTATGTAATGCACCCCGATAGTAGCAATACAATTTATACAGGTTTTAACTCTATTTGGAAAAGTACTGATGGCGGAATCTCTTGGACTAAAATAAGTAATAAATTTAGTGCTTCATTTACTATTAGAGCATTAGCCGTGTCTGAAACTAATCCTGATACAGTTTTATATGCATCTAATTATAACAGAATTTATGCTACAAATAATGGAGGTGAAACAAACTGGACAGACATTAGTGCAGGATTACCATTAAGCGAAGCTATGATATCCTATATTGCAATTAGTGCCAAAAACGATAGCACAGTTTGGGTAACTCTTTCGGGATATGTTGACGGTAAAAAAGTTTTTAGATCTGATGATATGGGTGCTACTTGGACAAATATTAGTGGTAATTTGCCTAATATTCCTGCAAATACAATTGTTTATGAAAAAACTACCAACAATTTTTCAAATGCACTATACATTGGTACCGACATTGGCGTTTTTTATACAAACGATTCTTTGCAAGCTACTGCTACTCCTTGGATTGAGTTTAATGATGGATTGCCAAATGTAATTGTTAACGAATTAGAAATTCAATACACTGCTGGTAAAATTCGTGCAGCAACTTATGGTCGTGGTTTCTGGGAAAGCAATTTATACTCCCATAATTCTGATAATGTAGCAGAAATTGAGAAAAACAACTATTTAAAAATTTATCCTAACCCAAATAATGGTATATTCAGTATCTCTGCAAAATTAGATGCTCAGCAAGATGTAATAATTAATATTTTCTCTTTAAACGGAAATAAAGTTTATTCTGAAAAAGACAATATTTCGGGAAACTTTGTTAAAGACATAAATATTAGTACATTATCTAAAGGCTCTTATATAATCCAAATTACTTTAAATAATACCAAATACTCTGGTCGTATTATAAAACAATAATTTATATTGGGTTGTTCTAAATGTTTTTCAGATATTTAGAACAACGTTTTTTATATTATAAATACTATGAAAATATTAATTATTGCTTTTTTGTTTTTTTGTTTTACAAACCCTGTAAGTGTTCTAAAATCTACTAAACAAGAATGGAAAGGTGGACAAGGAAAATCTGAAGGTGTAAATTATAAAATACAAGTTATTGTTAAAAAATCATCTGCCAATATTAATTTTAAATCAGTAACTATTAATAATAAAGAATGTAAATTCAACCTATTCAAAAATAATAATCTACTAAAAAAAGACTATGTTTTTGTTGGAAATGATACTTTAACAATATCAACAGGCATTACTTACAAGGTAGAAGAAAATAAAATAAAAGTTAGTTCTGATGAAGTTAAAATAAACTATACTTATAAAAATAAACAGAAAATTTTGGAAGTTAATAAATTTGAAAAACTTACAACATTAATGTATCCTTAAACTATATTTGTAAAGTAGTCTTTTAAGCCTTTTTTATACATAACTCAATCAATAATAAACAAATATGGAAAAATACATATCGAAAATAGCAATAAGTTTAAATTTAAAAGAAACAAGCGTTAGAAACACAATAAATTTACTTAATGATGGTGCAACAATACCATTTATTTCCAGATATAGAAAAGAGTTAACAGGAAATTTAGACGAAGTTCAAATTGCAGATATACAGAAAGAATATAATACATTAATAGAATTCGATAAAAGGAAAGAAGCAATTTTAAAATCGATTGAGGAGCAAGGAAAACTAACTGAAGAGTTAAAAACTAAAATCGAAAATGCCGAAAATATCGATATTTTAGAAGATATTTATTTGCCATACAAGCAAAAACGAAAAACAAAAGCAACGGTTGCAAAAGAAAAAGGATTAGAACCTCTTGCAAATATTATTATGAAACAAGATGAGCCGAATCCATATTTTAAAGCCGAAAAATTTGTAAATAAAGATGTTGCCGATGCAGATGAGGCAATTTCTGGAGCATTAGATATTATTGCCGAAAGAATTAACGAGAACGAAATTACACGTAAAAATACAAGATATTTATTTGAACGAGAGGCTGTTATTAGCTCTACTGTGGTTGCTAAAAAAATTGAAGAAGCCGATAAATACAAAGACTATTTCGATTGGCAGGAAAGCTTAAAGAAAATGCCATCTCATCGGTTTTTAGCTATAAATAGAGCTTTTTCTGAAGGATTTTTAAAAGTTAAAGTTACTGTTGATGAGGAAAAAGCCCTCGAAAAAATTGAACGGATTTTTGTTAAATCTAACAACGAATGCTCAGTTTTAATGAGTAAAGCAATAAAAGACTCATATAAAAGATTAATACAACCATCTTTAGAAAACGAATTTTTGAGCAAAACAAAAGAAGAAGCCGATAAAGATGCTATAAAAGTATTTGCCGAAAATTTACGACAACTATTACTTTTGCCACCTTTAGGACAAAAACGTGTTTTAGCAATAGACCCAGGTTTTAGAACTGGTTGTAAAATAGTTTGCCTAAACGAACAGGGCGATTTACTATCAAATGCAACTATTTACCCTCACGCTCCACAAAATGAGCATAACTTGGCAAAGAAAAAATTATCACTTTTAGTAAGTCAATATAAAATTGAAGCAATTGCAATAGGAAACGGAACCGCAAGTCGTGAAACCGAAAATCTTGTTAAAAACACTCAATTCGACCGCGAAATTCGTGTTTATGTTGTAAACGAGGCAGGGGCATCAATTTATTCGGCATCAAAAGTTGGTAGAGATGAATTTCCAGAATTCGATGTTACCGTTAGAGGCACAGTATCTATTGGGCGTAGATTGGTTGACCCACTTTCTGAACTCGTTAAAATTGAACCAAAAGCAATAGGAGTGGGGCAATATCAACACGATGTTAATCAAAAATTATTGCAAGAAAACCTCGATTTGGTAGTAGAAAGTTGTGTAAATAAAGTAGGTGTCGATATTAACACTGCATCTAAATATTTACTAAAGTATGTTGCTGGTATTGGCGAAAAATTGGCAAATTCTATTGTTGAATACAGAACCGAAAATGGAGCGTTTAAAAACAGAACCGAAATAAAGAAAGTTAAAGGAATGGGAAGCAAAGCTTTTGAACAATGTGCCGGCTTCTTGAGAATTAAAAACGGCGATAATCCTCTCGATAATTCTGCAGTTCACCCCGAAAGCTATAATGTAGTAAATAAAATAGCTAAAGATTTATCAGTTAAAATAACCGAAATTATTGGTAATAAGGAAATTATAGATAAGTTAGATTTGCAAAAATACGCAACAGTCGAAATAGGTTTAGTTAGTTTGCAAGATATTAAAGATGAACTTATGAAACCCGGATTAGACCCTCGAAAAGCTATTCGTGTTCACGAATTTGCAAATATTAAAACCATCGACGATATTAAAGTTGGAGATGTATTACCCGGAATTATAAATAATATTACAAATTTTGGGGCTTTTACCGATATAGGTATTAAACAAAATGGACTAATCCATATTTCAAATATGGCAGACGAATTTATCACAGACCCTTATAAAATTATACGATTACATCAACAAGTAATGGTAGAAATTTTAGAAATAGATAAGTCGAGAAACAGAATTCAACTTAAATTGAAAGAAAAATTAAATTAAAATTGTAACATGAAAATATTAATGATTTATTCCGACAAATTTGCATACACTCCAAAAATTAAAAATTTGGAAGAATATGAAACTGTAAACGAAGGAAACCAATACACCGATTGCTTAGTAGCATTTATACACGCCGAAGAACAAGATGAAAAAGAAGAGTTTAACGCTTTTGAAAAAAAAATGGTGAAAAATTTAAAATGGGCGGCAGGAAAAAACAATACAAATCGAATTATTTTGCATTCTTTTGCTCATTTATCAGATAGCAAAGCATCGCCAGAATTTACAAAAAACATTTTCGATAAAGCCCAAGAACGATTAGAAAACGCTAATTACCAAGTTTTTCAAACACCTTTCGGATATTTCTTAGACCTAAATTTAAATGCTCCGGGTTATTCATTAGCAAGAATATTTAAATCGTTGTAAATTAATAATTTGGCAAGCGTAATATCGTAAGGCGTAGTAATTTTAAAATTCTCTAAATTACCTGCAACTAAATTTATTTTATAACCCATACTTTCAACCAAACTTGCATCGTCTGTATAATCAGAATTATGTGTTAAATTGTATGCACTTAAAATAATGTCAGACCTAAAAACCTGAGGTGTTTGAATTAAAATAAAATCGTTTCTGTTTACCCAAATATTTTGGTCTTTATCAATTTTACGTACGCTTTCATTAATTTTTATAAAAGGAACTGCATTCCCTAATTTTTTTGCATCAAGAAAACACTTTTTTATAACTTTAGAACTAATAAATGGGCGAACTGCATCGTGAATTGCTACTAAACAATTATTGGGAATAGTGCTAATAGCATTTTTAATAGAATCAAATCGGGTTTCGCCTCCTTCAACTATTTTATGATTAATAGTAAAATTGTATTTTTTTATTAACTCCTGCCAATATTTGAAATACTTTTGATTTAAAGTTACAATTATTTCAATATTAGGATTGTAGTCATAAAACTTTTCAATTGTGTAAAAAATAATAGGCTTGTTTTTTATAATTATAAATTGTTTTGGTATTTTGCTTTTAGACCGTGTTCCTGAACCACTGGCAGTTATGATAACTACTTTTTTCATAATACAAAAAAATAAGAAAAAAATTAAAGCAACCAAGTTAAATGTTTTTTAGTCATAAAAAAAGTATTAAATTTGAAATAAATTAAAATAAAAAAATATGAGAAAATTTTTATTCTTGCTACTATTTGCATTTACGTTTTTTAATGCACATTCTCAGCTTAGTGAAGGCGGAATTCCGGTTAGTTTTGGCAAAAACATAGCACAACAAAACATAAACGAATTATATGTTCAACCGCTTGATTTAACACAAGTTTATACCGAAGACCAAAAACGCCAAAAACAAGGTGAATTGGAATTAATTGGTCGCCCAATTTCCGTTAATGCAAATCCAACAAATAATGGAACTTGGATTGGATTAGAAGATGGAAGCAAAATTTGGCAATTAAAAATTACCTCACCGGGTGCCGAAGGCTTAATTATAAGCTATAGTAAATTAGAAATACCTTATGGTGCAAAAATGTTTTTGTATTCTCCTGATAAAAAATTTGTTATAGGTGCTTTTACATATAAAAATAACAAAGATGGAAACACAAGCACATCAATAACACCCGGCGATGAAGTTATTATAGAATATTATCAACCAAAAGGTGTTTATGCAAATCCTGTAATTGACATTAATTCAGTAGGATATATTTATAAAAACTCTGGTTTTAACAAAAATACAAAAGATTTTGGAGACTCAGAATCTTGCGAAGTAAATGTAAATTGTTCTCCAGAAGGCGATAATTGGCAAACACAAAAAAGAGGTGTTGTAAGAATTCTACTTCTTTCCGGAGGCGGTTGGGGCTGGTGTTCTGGCTCATTAATTAACACAACAAATAACAATTGTACTCCATATATATTAACAGCAGACCATTGCGGACACGATGCAAGTGCAAGCGAATTACCTCAATGGATTTTTTATTTTAACTACGAATCTCCAAACTGTACAAATCCTGCAAGCGAAGGAACATTAGACAACCAATCATTAACAGGTTGCTCATTAATAGCAAATGGTGGAAACACTGGCGACGAAGGTTCCGATTTCTTTTTAGTTGAAACAGCAGATGCAGTTCCAAGTACTTACGACCCATATTGGAACGGATGGGATAGAAGCAATACAGGTAGCCCATCAGGAGTTGGAATTCACCACCCAGCAGGCGACATTAAAAAAATATCTACATACTCATCAACACTAATAACATCTGGTTGGAATGGAAGTTCTTATAATAGCCATTGGAAGGTAACTTGGGTTGCCACAGCAAATGACCATGGTGTTACAGAAGGAGGCTCATCTGGTTCGCCTATTTTTAATGCCGATGGACGAATTGTGGGCGATTTAACAGGAGGTGGCTCTTATTGTACGGCACAAGATCAACCCGATTATTATGGAAAAATGTGGTTTTCTTGGGATCAAAATGCAGCGAGCACATCAACTTCCGGAAACCCTCAATTAAAACCATTTTTAGATCCTTTAGGAACAGCCCCAATGTTTATTGATGGAAGAAACGCTTGTACAACAATAACATCTGATTTTAGTGCTGATAAAACAATAGCATATAAAAACGAAGTAATTGTTTTTACTGAAAATGTAACAATTGCTGCAGATCCAATAACAACTTGGGCTTGGGATTTTGGTGGAGTACAAGCAACACCAGCAACAAATAATACCGCAGGACCTGTTAACGTTTCATATAATACAGTAGGACCTTATACTTGCTCACTTAACGTTAGCGACGGAACTCTTACCGACGATGAGGTTAAAACTAACTACATAACTATAGTTGATAGTTTAACAGCAGAAATAAATACTGCAACTTGGAATGTTGTAACAGGAGCAAGCATAGACTTTACCGATGCTTCATTTGGCGGAAAAGGAACAATAAACTCTTGGAATTGGACATTTAATGGAGCAACTCCTGCAACATCAACAACACAAAACCCTACAGGAATAGTTTGGTCAACATCAGGTACTTACGATGTGGAATTATGCGTTGGAACAGATTTTCCTGAAAATGATTGCGTTACTTATCAAATAATTGTTTCAAATCCTACAGATTTACAATTCGATTTTACAGGTACTCCAACAACAGTAATGGTTGGACAGGGTGTTGATTTTACAAGCACAGTAATTGCAAACGGACCAATAAATACATGGAATTGGTCTTTTGAAAGTGCTGATACACCAACATCAACAAGTGCAACTCCAACAGGAATTACTTGGTCGGTAGCTGGCGATTATACTGTTAGCTTAGAAGCAACCGGACCTACTAACACATCTACAGTAACTAAAGTTGATTATATTCATGTTATTGATTCTTCGTCGGTTCCTGAAGCCGACTTTCAAGCAAACCAAACAACAATAGCTCCCGGAGATATTATTGATTACACAAACTTATCAACAAATCCTTCAATAATAGACTCGTCTTTATGGATTTTAGAAAATGCTGATGCACCAAATAATAATATTACTGTAATGCTTGCAGGTAATTTGTTAGGGGTTGCATACAACACATTACCAGGATATTACGATGCAACTTTAATTATTTACTCATCTTTTGGAACAGATACAATGTATAAAGATGACTATATTTATGTTATAGACCCAAATAACTTATCTGAAGTTCACGCTAATTTTAAAGCAACAACCACAAGGCTAATACAACAGGGTTGGACTGTAGATTTTACAGACCTTTCAACTGGACCTGTAACCGATTGGTATTGGGAATTTGAAGGCGGAACACCCTCAACATTTACTGGACAATATCCCCCATCAATAACATATAACTCTACAGCCGGACCATTTGATGTGAAGTTAACTGTAAGCAATCCAAGTTTCTCAGATTCTGAATTAAAAACTGAGTATATAGTTGTAATAACCACTTGGCCTTGGCCAGACGAAGAAGGTTTCTGTGAAGATGATTTAAGTAATGCATTACCAAACGAATTTGCACAATCGGCTCGTCATTTAATTAATAATGCAGGCGAGTGGGGTTATTTCCCTGGTCATAATTATTTGAAAGTGAAGTATTATGCCGAAAAATTTACTAATTACACTTTCGATAAAATTCGTGAAATACACATGGCACCATCAAGAATTCAGAATTTCTCGCAAAATTATAATAAGGTAATATGTTATGTATGGGACGTAGATGCAATCACTGGAATGCCAGACAATATTTTAGGACAAAAAATTACTTACATTAGCGATTATACTCAGTTGCAATACAATTCTGTTGTTTTTGATACTCCTGTAGAGGTGTTCGAGGAATTTTATGTTGGATATTCGGTAGCATACCCAAGTGAAACAAGTGGAGAACCTCAAGATACTTTTGCAACATATTACAGATATAGACCAAATGGACCAAATACAACAGTATGTGCAAAAACACTTCATAATTGGAAGACTCCAACCGAAATGTTGGGCGATACTTTGCAAATGTCTTTAGATATAAGATTAAAAGCATGTATTATTAAAGTAAAAGAAATAGATTATTCAAACGAAGTGTCTGTTTATCCTAATCCAACAAGTGGAAGAGTAACAATAGAATTGGGAGATATTCCTATTATTAATCCAAGAATTATTGTTTACGATTTAACAGGACGTGCTATTGATGCTTATTCAAATCATATTTATGGAAATACTTATGAATTGAACATAAATAGCGAAACAACCGGATTATACTTTATTAAAATAGATTTTGGCGATGCACAAGTAACGAAGAAAATATCGTTGATAAAGTAAAAGATTGAAAAAAAGCTACCAATTGGTAGCTTTTTTTATTTATTGCCTCTTTTTTTAATAGGTTTACTATATTTTTCTTTAAGTTTTCTGTGGTATGAACCACCTAAATTAACTTTCTTGTTTTTCTCCTTTTTTTCGTGAAAAGCCCCTTTAGAATTTTTTATTGTCGGATTTTTAACATATTGTTTGTTTATAATAGATGGTTTTTCCTCATCGGTAAATATTGGGGAAATTTCAACTTCTTTAGGTAAATCAAATATTGAAATTTTCTTTTTCATTAAATTTTCAATTTCATATATGTATTTTTCTTCAGCTTCATTAACAAAAGTGATTGATTTTCCTGCTTTGTCTTTTCTGCCTGTTCTACCTATTCTGTGAATGTAATCTACCGGAATTTTGGGGGTGTCAAAATTTATTACGTGAGTTACATTCGAAATGTCTAAACCTCGTGCTAAAATATCTGTTGCAATTAAAACTCTAAATGTTTCTTCTTCAAATTTGGCAAGGGTATTTATTCTATAGTTTTGCGATTTGTTTGAGTGTAAAACGCCAATTGTATCAGGAAATACATTTGATATTATTTCATGTAACCTGTCGGCAAGTTTTTTACTTTCAACAAAAACTAAAACTTTGCTTAATTCTTCATTGGTTTTTAGTAAGTGTTCGAGTAAGTTTGCTTTAGTGAAAAAATTTGGTGCATTATAGGCTATTTGTTCAATTTGTTCTAAAGGTGTTCCGTGTGGTGCAATTTCAATTTTTTTAGGGTTATTAAAAAAATCTTCAATCAGTGTTTCAACATCTTTGGTTAAAGTTGCCGAAAACATTAGATTTTGTCGTTTTTCGGGAATAATTTCTAAAATACTCATTAATTGAGGTCTAAAACCTAAGTTAAGCATTTCATCAACCTCATCAATTACAAATTTTTTTACTGACTTTAAGCGTAAAATACCTGTTAAATTTAAATCTAAAAGTCTGCCTGGTGTTGCAACTAATATATCTAAACCATTGTAAACCAATTGTTTTTGGGTGTTTATGTTTGTTCCTCCGTAAACTCCCTCAACTCTAACGTTAATATATTTAGACAGCTTTTTTATTTCAGCAACAACCTGAATAACAAGTTCTCTTGTTGGTACAATTATTAAAACAGTAGGTTGTCTTTTATCGGAATATTTGTGTTGTTTTAATATTGGCAGCAAGTAAGCAAAAGTTTTACCTGTACCTGTTTGTGCTATACCAATTAAATCGTTTCCTGCCATTATAACCGGAAAAGCTTCTTTTTGGATAGGTGTTGGGTAAATATATTCTAAATCGCTTAAAGCATTTAATATTGGTGTGTTTAAGTTTAGTTCGTCGAAAGTCACAATAAATTATTTTTTGCAAAGGTAATTTTAATAAGTTTAATATCAATAAATACTTTCCTAATTTATACTTTTGTAATAATGGATTTTATAACAGTTTTTTTAATTGCAATAGGCTTATCAATAGACAGCTTTGCGGTAAGTGTTGTATTAGGAGCTATATCTGAAAAAATATTGCTTAAAAATATTGTTATTGTAGCGTTTGTTTTTAGCTTTTTTCAAGCAATATTCCCTTTAGTAGGTTGGCTTATTGGGTCGGGATTTAGTTTATATATAAAAGAAGTAGATCATTGGATTGCATTTGTGTTGCTTGTTATTGTTGGAATAAAAATGATTTATGAGGGTTTTTCTCAAAAAGATAAAAATGATAAACAGTTTTCAGAAATAAGCTATTTTCTTATTGCAACTTTAGGTATTTCAACAAGTATTGATGCTTTTGTTGTTGGTATAGGTTTTGGAATTTTTGAACTTAAAATAATATGTCCGGTTGTATTAATTGGGGCAATAACATTTATATTCTCTTTATTGGGTGGGTTTTTAGGAAAAAAAATAAGTTGTAAAATAGGAACAAAATTTGAGATTTTTGGAGGTTTTATATTAATATTAATTGGGACAAAAATTTTAGTAGAGCATCTGTTTTTTACCTAAATTTCTAATTTATATAAACGCGTAAGTTCTAAGTTGTTATTTTTTCTATACAAAAAAAATATTATACCGTTTCTTATAATTATTTTTTCAATCCAATTAAAATTGGGTATTTTTACAGTTCTTATTACACTGCCGTTTTTTTTACTAATTTCTTTTATTGTTGTATTTCCATTGTTTATAAAAAGTGAATATATTTTTGAAGTTACTTCATCAACAAAAATTTGCTCTTTCCATTTATTATTTTTGTGAAAATCTATAGCAATTTTACTTAACAAAATGTTCTTGTCATTATAAAATTCAATTTGATTATCTATAAAATTTAAAATGCTAATGGTATCGTTAATTTTAACTAATGGCGAATATATTGGGTCGAAAAAGCACATTTCTTCAAATCGTGCATCGGCATCGCTTTTAATATTAACAATTGAGTGTCCATTTTCATTATCGTAAACCATTCTAGCACCAATCCAATCGGTAATTACACGCATTTCAGTATTTGTAGAATCTGCTAAGTTTAAATTGTAATACGATAATATTTGATTTCGATAAGAGTATTGTTTTATGTATAATTTATTATTTAAACTTTGAATACAAGGTGAAATATTTTCGATAAATTTCTCGGTATTTTCTTCATATAAAAATTCTAATTTGTTTTTATTGAAATATAGTTGGTACGCAAATTTTTCGGTTAATAAATGGGTGTTTCCAAAGCAATCTTTATAGAATTTACCATCAAAATTTATGTTAGATTTAAATAATGTATCGCCATTTTCATTCATTAAAATAATCCACGGGTTTTGTTTTTTTGTCCAATCGTAAGCTATTAAAATTATGCTATCTCCATAAAAATCAAAATCTGATAAATCGAGCAGTTTGTTTTTTGTTAACTCCTCAATTTTTTTATTTGCAAAAATATTTATTTCGGTTATTTTATTAATTTTTTGAGTTAATCCTATTTCTAATTTAGATTTTTCTTGTTTATTAATTGTTATTAAAGTATCGTTAAATGCTATGTGAGTTATTTCAAGTTTTGATGGATAAGTATCTAATTGTAAATAAAATACACCTCTGCTATCTGTTATGGTTCCTTTTGATGTGCCTAATATTTTAATGTTTACATTTTTTATTGGACGTTTATTTTCCAAATCGAAAAGTATTCCAGTAATAATTTCATTGCTTTGCGAGAATGTTTTAGAAAATGCTAAAATTAATAATGTTATTAAAAGCAGTTTATTTCTCATTTTTTATTTCTTCTAATTTTAAAATTGCTTTTTGGCTATAAAATCCGGCTTCGTTTTGTATTTCTATTAATAGTTTAATGCCTTCATCTTTATTAGTGTTTATAAGAGATAGTGCTTTTTTCCAGTTTGCTTCTTGATTAAAAATATTTATTGTATCGTTTAAAACAAGATTAAAGTTTGATATTGCTTTTTCAAATTTTTTGAGTTCAAAATAGCAAATTCCTTTGTAAAATTTCGCATTTATATCTTCTGGATATTGTATTAATATTGTATTAAATATATCAATAGCTTCGGTATATTTTTGTTTTTTAAGTTTATATAAACCTTTTTCTAAAAAATTGTTATAGTGTATTGTTTTTTCCGATTTTATTGTTACATCTTCTTCTTTATCAGACATTTCTTTTGCTGAAAATTTGGCACTTGTACTGTTTGGAATTTCCGATTTTTTGTTGTCTAAATTGTCTAAATTTAACCTTTTTCCATCATAGTTTGCAATTTTTAAATCGGCAAGATATGTAATCGGAAAATTATCGGTTATTAAATTAAAATTTTGTCCGCTTTTTTCTTCAAGTTTTTCGGCTTCGCCATAAATTGTACTTGCATTTTTGTTTGTAATGGTATTTAAATTTGGGCTTTCATCGGAAAGTTGTTCTTCTGCAACTACATATTTTTCTTTTTTTGAATTTAATATAATTTCATCTAAAACATCTTTTTTAGTTAGCAATTTTGTTTCAGCTACTTCATATAAAGTATTTAACGATTTTGTATTAGGTTTTTTAATGTTTTTGGTTTGTTTTGATATTTCTAAATTTTGTTTTTTTGGGTTTAAATTATCAGTAGTACTATTTTCTACAATAGAATTTACAATTGTTTTTGTTGGAAAAACACTTTCATTATTAGCTTTTTTTTGTAAAATGTTTTCAGAAATAGTATCATGGTTTTTATTAATAGGAATTAAAAAAATTATGATTACAAATGCTAAAATAGCGGCTATTGCAATAAAATAACTAATATTATTGGGTTTACGAAATAGTTTTTTCTTAGCTTTTAATTTTAAATTGGTTATATCTAATTTTTCAGCAAATGAAAACCCATCAATAGCATCGCTAAACAATTCATTTTGAAGAGATTTAGCCTCAATATCGTGCTGCTCTTTGGGGCTAACTTTTCCTGAAAAATATTTTTCAATATCTTTTTGGGTTAAGTCGCCTTTTTTACCAAATATTTTTTCAGATAAGTTCATCTTTCACTTTATTAAGTATTATGGATAAATTACGTTTTCCATTTTGTATGCTACTTTTTATTTTTTTTTCTTCGAACCCTGTTTTTTCAGCAATTTCTTTGTACGATAGATTATCAAAATAAAATAATTCTACACAAATTTTTTGTTCGTATTTAAGTTTATTTAAAGCCTCTTTTATTTTAGCGTCAGAAATTGAATTGTAATCTTCTGTTTCAGGTGTTTCGTGGTTTAAGTTTTCAGTATATTCAATTTTTTCGAGGCTTTTGTTTAATCTAAAACATTCGTTTCTGGTAACAACGTAAAGCCACGATTTAAAATTTGCTATATCTGTTTTTTTTGCCGCTTCCATTATTGTTTCAAATATCTGAATTACAACATCTTCGCATATATTTTTTGTTTTACTGTATTTTACGCAAACTCCAAAAATTAAATGAGCATAACGATTAAACAATTCTGCAATTGCTTTTTCTTTTCCGGAATTTTTATACATTTCCAAAAGAGAACTATCCGAATATTCTGAATATTTTTGTTTGCTAAATAAAAACAATTTGTAAACTTTATTTTTTTAAGTTTATAAAATTATGAGTTTTAAAATTTAGTTCAAATTAAAATATGTAGCAAAATCTAAATTTTGCTACATATTTTATAATGTTAATGTTCTAATTGGTCAACAAATTGCCTATTATCAATACTTTCAGCAAGTTTTACAAGTTTTAAAAATTCGCTTCTATATCCTTCAATATCTTGTCCTTTAGAATTTAATGCAAGATTGTAAATGCTTTTGTAAGAGCTATTACCTTTGTACTCCGAATTTCTTAGAAGCATTCCGAATTGAGCAACAGCCGAAGCAAAATTAAAATTATTTGATTGTTTAGAGGTATTTTCTTGTTTTGCTAAAACAATATCGGAAATAAGTTTACTGGTTGAGTCTTGTGGTAATTTATATCTAATTTTTACCGAAAATAATTCATTTTTGTTTGTTGTTTTTGTTGTTTCTTTTTGTTGATATTTAAGAGTATTTACAGTCCCAATATCGAAATCGGATTTAATTCCGGTAGGAATTATTTCGTATAAAGCTGTAACAGTTTTTCCGGCTCCAAGTTCTCCTGCATCTTTTTGGTCGTTGTTAAAATCTTCGTTGTTTAATAATCTGTTTTCGTAACCAATTAATCTGTAGGCTTGTACGTTTTCAGGGTTAAATTCAATTTGAAGTTTCACATCTTTAGCAATAGTTAATAAAGTTCCACCTATTTCGTTAACCAATACTTTTTGAGCTTCTAATAAATTATCGATATAAGCGTAATTTCCATTTCCATTATCGGCAATTTTTTCCATTTTTGAATCTTTGTAATTACCCATTCCAAATCCTAAAACAGTAATGTAAACGCCTGATTTTCTGTTTAATTCAATTAAATGTTGCATGTCTGAATCGCTCGAAACGCCCACATTAAAATCGCCGTCTGTTGCCAAAATTATTCTATTATTTCCATCTTTAATAAAGTTTTCTTTAGCAATTTTATAAGCAAGTTTTATTCCTTCTCCTCCGGCAGTAGAGCCTCCAGCTTGCAGTTTGTCTAAAGCATCAATAATTTGTTCTTTGTTGTTACAAGTTGTAGAATTTAAAACTAAGCCAGCCGAACCAGCATAAACTACTATCGAAATTTTATCTTTTTCGGTTAACTGATTTACCAATAAACGCAACGAACTTTTTAAAAGTGGTAATTTGTTTGCCGACGACATAGAGCCAGATACATCAATTAAAAATACTAAATTACTGTTAGGTGCATTTTTCATATCAATAATTTTCCCTTGAATACCAATTAATGCCAATTTGTGTTTTGAATTCCATGGGCAATTGCCTAATTCAGTATAAATTGAAAATGGTTTTTCACTTGGAGCATAATAATCATATTTAAAATAATTTATCATTTCTTCAACTCTTATAGCGTCTTTGGGAGGAATAGTTCCCGAATTTAAATATCTACGAACATTTGTATAAGAAGCAACATCTACATCAATAGAAAATGTCGAAAGTGCCGAATTTAAAGGCGATTTGAAGCCATTTTCGTTTATATAATCATAACTTTCTGTGTTATGTTCCTCGTCGTTAATATAATTTGTAGATACAGAATTTATGCAATCAATTTTAGAAACACTTGGGGAAATTGAAGATGAGCCTCTATCTTTTTTTAATTCTGTTTTTGAAATTGGCAAATGTTCTTCATTTAAAACTGCTATTTCTTGCAACATAACTGTTTTTTGGGTTAACGAAAAATTTGTAACAGTAGTTTTATTTGCTACAATTTCTACATTGTTTTTAATTTCATTATTATATCCTAAGTAGTTAACGCTTATAACATATTTTCCTGGCAATAAGCCTGTTATGGCATAATCTCCGGTTAAATTGGTATTTGCAACACTAACAATACTACCATTTTGCGATGCCGAAATATTGGCATAAGAAATAGCTAAATTCGATTTCTTGTCTGTTACTTTTCCTTTTAATGTTCCTGTTTGAGATAGCATTAAAAAAGGCATTAATAATAAAATTATTAATACTGTAAATTTAGAATTTGTTTTCATTTTATTAAGTTTAAAAGATTTATAAAATTGTATTATTTAAGTAAAAGTTTATTCTTGTTCCGATTTCCATTGATAATAAAAATCGAAGTAGCTTTTTGTTTCAATAATTACGCAACCACCTGTTAAATCGCCAATATTTGCAGGAATTCCACCAGAATATACAACCATACTTTTAATAGTATTTCCGCTAATTCCGTTTGAAATTTCCGACATTTTAACTCCATCAATATAAAACGACGACGAGTTTGGTCTAGAACCTCTAACAATTATTTGTTTTCTGTCGTTTGTTATTTTTATTTCTGATGATGTTGCCTCAATAATTGCCCCAATGTCTTTATTATTTGGTAATGTTTTTATTTTCTCAGGACTAAGTTTTACGCCTTGTATATTTCCCGGATCAACTAATTTTTCGGCATAAATGGTAGCTGTTTCTATTATTATTGATTCTTGGTTAAGTTTTATTGATTCTAAAAATGTTGTTTTTCCTTGAGTAACAATAATTTGTGTTATTTTTTTTGTTCCGTAACCAATAAATGATATTTCAATATTATAAAATCCGGGCATTAAGCCTTTAAAATGAAACCAACCATCAAAATTTGTGGTTTGTCCATCAATAATTTTATCAGTTTTTAGAGTTACGTTTGCTATTGGCACAGGATTTCCGTCGTAATCAATAACTTTAGCTCTTATTCCACCATCTTGTGATTTAACAATAGTAATAAATACTAAAAACACAAGAATAAAAAGTTTTGTTTTCATATTAGTAAATTTTAAAAGTTAGTATAAAAAATAGCATTAAATTTATTTTTCTATTTAGAGTAATAGTTTTGAATAATTCCATAAATTAATTTTCATTTTTTTAATTTTGTTCAAATTTTTGAAATGAATAAATTAAAAAAAGTAGCTTTTCATACATTAGGTTGTAAACTTAATTTTTCTGAAACATCAACAATATCAAGGCTTTTTGAAGAAAATAATTTTAAAAGAGTTGAATTTAACGAAATTGCCGATATTTATATTATAAATACATGTTCGGTTACAGCTCAAGCAGAAAGTAAATGCAGAAATGCTATTAATAAGGTTCATCGCTTGTCGCCAAATGCTTTTATTGCCGTAATTGGCTGCTATGCTCAGTTAAAACCTGAAGAAATTGTTAAAATTGAAGGGGTTGATATAGTTCTTGGAGCAAATGAAAAATTTAATTTGTTTTCTTATATCAATAATTTGGAAAAGAAAATAGTTCCAGAAATTCATTCTTGCGAAATTGATGAGGTAAGTAGTTTTTTATCGGCATTTTCGTCAAACGACCGTACTCGCTCTTTTTTAAAGGTTCAAGATGGTTGCGATTACGAATGTTCGTACTGCACTATACCTAAAGCCAGAGGGAAAAGTAGAAACGAAAGTATTGAAAAAACAATTAATATTGCAAAAAAAGCTGTTTTAAGTGGGGTTAAAGAAATTATTTTAGCTGGTGTAAATATTGGGGATTTTGGAAAAAGTACAAACGAAAAATTTATTGATTTAATTCGCGAATTAGATAAAATTAATATTACACGAATTAGAATTTCATCTATTGAGCCAAATTTATTAACTGATGAAATTCTTGAATTTTGTAATAATTCTAAAGCTTTTTTGCCACATTTTCATATACCATTGCAGTCGGGTAGCAATTCTATACTAAAATTAATGAAACGTAGGTACAACACAAATTTTTATAAAGAAAAAATAGATTTAATAAAATATATTAATAGACAAACGGCTATAGGTGTTGATGTTATAGTTGGGTTTCCGGGTGAAACCGATGAGCTTTTTGAAGAAACATATAATTTTTTGAACGATTTAAATATATCGTATCTACACGTTTTTTCATATTCTGAAAGAAGTGGAACAAAATCGGTTGAAATAAAACCTAAAATACAAGCAAAAAAAATTCAGGAACGAAGTAAAAAACTACATATTTTATCTGATAAAAAGAAACGATATTTTTATGAACAAAATTTAAATAAAATATACAACGTTCTTTTTGAGGAAAGTAGCACTTCTAAAATATATGGTTTTACTGAAAATTATATAAAAGTGGAGATGGATTTTGATGAAAAATTAATTAATAAAATAGTTCAAGTTCGATTGAAAAATATTAACGAAAGTGGGAATGTTGTTGTAGAAATAGTTAAAGATTAATTAAATCTTCAGGTTTGTTAATGTTTAGAAAAAACTTCAAATAATCATCATTAAAATGTACATAGTTAGTTTTACAATTTGTAATAAAATTAGTTAGTTTGTAGTTTTTATTGGTTATTTGTTCTTCAATTTTTGTTGTACAATTTTTAGAATAAATAGCACAAGTTGGCTCAATTTTATTGTTAATTATTGGAATTGAAATGTCAAAATCTTTAGAATTATCAATTAAAGTATCAACTATAAATTTTGAGACAAAAGGTGTGTCAACTGAAAGAATAAAAATTTTTTCAGATTCAACATTTTTTAATATTGAATAAATGCCTCCAATTGGACCAATGTTTTTGTGAATATCGGCAATAACCTTTATGTTTTCTAAATACTTTGCATTTGCACTAATTATTACGTTTTTAAAAATTGATGATAGAAATTCGACTTGGTTTTGAATTAATGTTGTATTGTTAAATTTCACAAAAGCCTTGTCAGTTCCCATTCTTAAGCTTTTACCTCCGGCTAATATTACTGCTGTAATATTATTGTTCATATTCTGCTTTGTTTAATTTGTTCAATTCTACTTTTTTTGCAATAAATATACTTATTTCGTATAGCAATAATAGTGGAATTGAAACTAAAATTTGGCTAAAAACATCGGGAGGGGTTAATATGGCTGCAATTATAAAAATAACTATAATTGCGTGTTTTCTGTATTTCTTCATAAGTCTTGTGGTAACTAATCCAATTTTTGCGAGAAAATACATTAAAATTGGTAGTTCAAAAATTATCCCCGACGAAAGTGTAATTGTTGTAAGAATTGATAAATAAGACGAAAACGTTATGTTATTTAATATTTCAGAACTTACTACGTATGTGCTTAAAAAATCTAACGAAAGTGGTACTATTAGAAAATATCCAAATAAAATGCCAAAGGTAAAAAGAAACGAAACTATAAAAAGAATGAAATTTACATGTCTAATTTCATTCTTTTTAAGAGCTGGTTTAACAAACGACCAAATTTGATGAATAATATAAGGAAATGCCAGCATTATAGCAATTACCAGAGAAACAACTAAATGGGCTTTAAATTGTCCACCCAAATCTATATTAATAATTTGAAACCCTTTTGTATTTATGCAAAGATTAGCATTAACAAATTCGCCAAGTTTACAAAAAAGTTTATTTGTTATAAATTCCGACGATTTTGGACTTAATATTATCTTGTTGAAAATAAAATCTTTAAAGAAAAAAGCAGTAATGGCAAAAATTAAAATTAAAACGGCACTTCTAAAAAGTCGTTTTCTAAGTTCATCTAAATGCTCAAAAAAAGTCATTTTTTTTTCTGTATGACTTTTTTTATTTGAAGCATTTACTGTTTCTGGCATTAAGTTTTATATTGTTTTTATACTTGAAATATTATTTTTCTTCTGGCTCAGATGGCTTTTCTTTATCATCGTTATTCATACCACTTTTAAATTCTTTTACGCCTTTTCCTAAGCCACGCATTAATTCAGGAATTTTTTTTCCACCAAAAAGTAATAAAACAACAACCAATATTATAATAAGTTCTTGCCCACCTATCCAACCTAAAAGTACAGTGTTTGAAATCATTTCTTTAGAATTTATTTATTTAAACAAAATTACTAATTTTTTTGTTAGCAAAAATAAAAAAGTATATTATTATCTTTTTATATTAATTAAATATTCCAATATTCTTTTAAGTCAACTCAATACAAATTGCTATATTTGCAAACGTGAAAAATACATCATTAAAATATTTTTTAATTTTATTATCGTTTTTGTCTTTAGAGCTTAAATCTCAAGATAGTTTGCGAGTTATAAATATTTGGAATACTGATGAATACCAAAAAAAACAAGAGTCGAGCTTAGACACATCTTTAGCATATTTCGAAATTTATAGATTTGATTTTCGGAAATCGTTTTCTAACAATTATTTGGGGAATATTGGCTTGGCATCTCAATCGAACTTATATTTTTTAAGAAATAGTTCTAATTTTTTATTTGCAAACGCTTCACTGTTGAATATGATTACACAAAATGATATAAAATATTTTAATACTAAACGCCATTTTACAAACCTTAGTTTTTATTCAAATTTATCGAAAAAAAACAACAATCAAGTTTTAGATATTATTCATACTCAAAATGTTAATAAAGATTTGAATTTTGGAATAATGTACAAAATGATTAGCTCAACTGGTCAGTATAGCAGAGAAACATCATCAAACAATAGTTTTGCACTGTTTTCTTCTTATGATGGCAATAAATACAAATATTCGGGGAATTTTATATATAACAATATAAAAAATGAAAATAATGGAGGGCTTAATTTTAGCTCTATTGATGCATATTTGATAAAAACAAATAGCAGTGCAATTCCAATTTGGTTGTCGCAGAGTAATTATGTTTTATCAAATAAAGAGCTTAATTTTACGCATAACTACAATTTTAATTTAAATACAGCAGATTCATTAGATTCTATTGCAAAAAATAATAAAACTAAAAAAATACAAATTTTGCATTCAATAAACTACAGTTACAACAGATTTAAATATTATAATACTGCAAATACGTTTTATTATAAATTTCTGATAGACAGCAATATAACTTTCGACTCTACATTTACCAACTTACTAAATAATAAAATTTCGTTTAATTATGTTTTTGAAAAAGATTCGTTAACCAAAATATATAGTCTTTTTGGTGGTTACGAATTGGAAAATAATTATTATTACAACAACAAAAAATATTTTGCAAATAGCTTTTCAGGTGTTAAATATGCTTTTGAAAAGACAGATAATTTATCAATAAATTTAGATGTAAAATACTATTTATCAGGAAGAAAACAAAGCGATTTGTTAGTAAATATGTATTTAAGTAAACCTATATTAAAAAGTTTTCTTTGGTTAAATTTAGAATTAAATCATAATCAAAAAACACCCAACTATTTTGAAGAACATTATTTTTCTAATAATGCAAGTTGGGATACTACTTTTATAAATAAAATAGTTTCTACTTATGCCGATTTAAGCGTGTCGAACAAAAAACACAATTTTTATTTGGGTATAAACTATGGAATTTACGATAATCTGGTTTATTTTAAAGATACATTAGAAAACGATGGAAAATTAAACATTTTGCCATTTCAAGAAACTAGTACAATTAATTATTTAGCAATATACTTAGAAAAAGATTTTAATTTAAAAAATTGGATAATAAACAACAAAATAGCTTATCAAAATAGTGGAAATAATGCAGTTATAAGCATTCCGCAGATAGCAATTTATAATTCAACAACTTTTACTTTTAATTTAGTGAAAAATGTTTTGAGGGGAGGTATAGGGTATAATTTGTATTATTATTCACAGTTTAATGCCGAAAATTATAATCCGTCAACAAATATGTTTTATAGCCAAACCTCACAAAATATTGGCAATTACCCTATGTTTGATGCTTTTTTTAAAATGAAATTGAAACGTGCACGCTTATTTTTTATGTTCGAGCACGTAAGTTTTGGATTGTTAGGTAATAGTAATTATTACGCAGGCGTAAATCAATTAATGAATCCCAGAATATTTAAATTTGGTGTTTCTTGGAGTTTTTACGATTAATTATTCTGAAAATCGCCACGCAAAAGCCTATATTTTTCGCGAGCTTCGGCAACAAAATAACTACTTTTATTATTTGTAAGTATTTCTTTGTATAGCTCCATTGCTTTTTCTTTGTTTTTTTTGTTGTTTAGCTCTATTTCTGCCCAAAAATATAATGCATTGTCATTAAAAATGCCAAAAGAATATTTTTCGGTTATTTCTTTTAAATTTTCTATAGCTTTTTCAAAGTTTCCTTTTCTGTAATAAATTTCTGCTTTTTTATACAAAGCTGTTTCGTTTAAACTGCTTGATGGATAATTATTTGTAATGCTATCAAGAGTTAAAAGTGCTAAACTATCATTTTTAGAATAAGTTAAAAAATCGGCTCTGGCAATTATTTTTAGTTGAGCACCTGTAGAATCGGCTTCTAAGCTATTGCTTATTACTAATGAAAGCTGAAATGCGTCGTTAGCAATTAGTTTAGAGGTGCTTGCTTTTAGTACATCAAGTTGAGCCTGAGACCATAAAAATTCGCCATCAAAATAAGCTAATTTTGCTTTTTTTAACTGTGCTTCATTTCCAATTGTGTTTCCTTTATTTTCTTGTTCAACTTGTGCATAAATTAGTGTTGCGTTCCACCATTCGTCTTTTAAAAGATAAATATCGCCTAAAACAAGTTTAGCCAAATCTTTTTGTTGCTTTTCTACGTTGTTAATAGTAAGTGCGTTTTCTATGTAATTAATTGCTGTATCGGGTTTTGTAAGATAAAAACCTTCAATTTTTGCCAAATTTATTAATGTTGTAAATGTCGATTTATTTTTGCCTAATTCTTTAATTGTTTCTTTTAAAATTGTTTCAAGTTTTTTAATTTCAATTTCACTCGGACTTGTTTCTGTAATTTTTGAGAATAAAATTTCAGATAATTTTGATTTTGCATAAGAATAATAAATCTTGTTTGGTCCTAAATTAATAATGTAATCGTAACAATTTATTGCAATATCATAATTTCCACTTAAATACGATAATTCTGCCAATTTTAATAATCGTTCACCTTCTTCTTTTTTCCTTTTATCTATAGCTTTTGTTTGTATAAATGCACTTACAAAATCGTTTTTTTGAATTAAGAACCAAATTAATAATTCTTGATACATTTCGTTATTTGGATTTTCTTGAACTTTTTTCAATAATGATGTTCGTAATATTTCATTCAGTTTTTCGTCTTTTGATGAGTAAATTACTGATTCTAAACGGTTTTGAACACTCTCTAAATATTCCGGATTTTTATCAATTAACCATAAGTACTCGTTAATCATATTTTCATAATTATTCAAATACAGATATATGTTAGCTAATTCAAAATTAAATGTGTAATCGTCTGTGGCAATTTTTCGACCGTTTAAATACGATTTTTCTGCCCAAGAATATAATCGCTTAGAAATAAATGTATTGGCTGTGCTAAAAACATCGTTTTTTGTAATTATTTTTTTTAATGCTGTTTCGTAATATTCAATCGATTTTTCTTCTTCGTTTTTCAGATTATATAAGTATCCTAATTCTATGTACATACTTATATTTTTCTTGTCGTTTTTTAATATTTTTTTAATTTCTTGTTCTGCTTCAGCAAATTTTTTAAGTTCTACTAAACAATTTATATAATATGAAAAATAATAACTTGAATTTGTTTGCGAGTATAGTTCTTTAAATAATTCTGAGGCTTTTTGAAATTCTTTTTCTAGGTAATACTGATTTGCTAAAGCGTAATTATTGTTGTTGTTTTGACTGAAGGCGACAAAAAACCAAAATAAAAGCAGTAAAGTGGAAATAAATTTGTTCATTTACTTTGCTTTAAACTATCAATTATTTCAATAATATGTGGTTTGTAATTAGCATAATCAGATTTAAACTTAGTCCACGTATTGTGCTGATAATCTGATTTTTGAATTAAGATAATTGTGGCAAGTTCTTCATCTTTAAAGTATGTAGTGAATTGTTCTTTAGTTATCGATTTAGAAATTACATCTTCTTTTAAATCAGTTAATTGCTCTATAGAATAATCTAAATCCTCAGAAATTTTAATTTTATTAAAATCTTTTAAATCTTTTCGCAAATTTGTAAAAAGAGTAAAATATTCTTTATGCTCTTTGTTTACAGGTATTTTATCTAAATATTTAACTAAAGTATCAATATATATTTTTACAGAATCTGAAAGTAAATTTATGTCTTTAAAATTTATTTCTAATTGCTTTTTCTGGGCTTTTTCTAATAAGTTAGATAAGCTATCAATTTTAGAAATTTCATTTTTTGTTTCAATATTTTTACATGAAATCAATAAAATTATTGAAAAAACAAGTGTTGTAAATAAAAATATTGTATTCTTCATCTTTAATCTATTTTATCAAAACTACAATATTTTGCAATAGCTTTTGGCAAAATAATTCCATCGTTAGTTTGATTATTTTCTAAAAGTGCAGCCATAATTCTAGGTAATGCTAAGGCACTTCCGTTTAATGTATGTGCGAGTTTTGTCTTTTTTTCGCCTTTTTCTTTGAATCGTAATTTTAGACGGTTTGCTTGGTACGATTCGAAATTAGATATTGAACTAACTTCTAACCATTTATCTTGTGCCATAGAAAAAACTTCTAAATCGTATGTTAGTGCAGACGTAAAACTCATATCGCCACCGCAAAGACGAAGTTTTCTGTAAGGAAGTTCTAATTTGTTTAATAAACCTTCAACGTGTGCTACCATTGTTTCTAATGTTTGGTAAGATTTGTCGGGGTGTTCAATTGTAACTATTTCTACTTTATCGAATTGATGAAGTCTGTTTAAGCCTCTTACATCTTTTCCGTAAGAACCAGCTTCTCGTCTAAAGCAAGGTGTGTATGCTGTAGTTTTAACAGGAAAGTCTTCAGCGTTCAATATTACATCTCTAAAAATATTTGTAACAGGAACTTCAGCGGTAGGGATTAAATACAATTTATCTTCTCCAACAAAGTACATTTGTCCTTCTTTATCAGGAAGTTGACCTGTGCCAAAACCTGAGGCTTCGTTTACAACTATTGGTGGATTAACTTCATTAAATCCAGCTTTTTCGGCTTCATCTAAAAAGAAGTTAATTAGTGCTCGTTGAAGTTTTGCACCTTTTCCTTTGTAAACAGGAAATCCGGCACCGGCAATTTTTACGCCTAATTCAAAGTCTATAATGTTATATTTTGAAGCCAATTCCCAGTGAGGAAGTTTTGTAGTATCGGCTTTTAGCTGTTTTTCAGACATAAACTCAATAATATTGTCTTCGGCAACTTTGCCTTTTGGTACAGAAATATGAGGTATATTTGGTATTTGAACCAATATTGATTGAATTTCTTCTTCTACCGAACTTAGTAAATCATCGAGATGCTTGGCTGTTTCTTTAATTTTTATAGTACTTTCTTTAATTTCATTAGCTTCGTGTTGTTTGCCACTTTTGAAAAGTATTCCAATTTGCTCTGATAGTTTGTTCAATTCGGCTTTTTTTTCTTCGGCTTTAAGTATATAATCTTTTCTGGAATTATCTAAATCTATTATTTTGTTTATCAGATTGCTTGCGTCGAAGTTCTTAATTTTAAGTCGTTCAACTACTAAGTCTTTGTTTTCTCGTATTAAATTAATTGTTAGCATAATTTTTCTTGCAAAAATAAAATTTATGAATTAATAATACTATTAGAATTAGATGAATTTATAAACAAAAAAATCTCCTGTGTTTTACGTTTGTAAATTACAGGAGACAGAATATGGTTTAAGAATATTTTTTTATTCTTCTACTTTTACTGTTTCAACAGGTTTCTTAACAGGTTTTTCTGTAACAGTAACTTCTTCTACTTTGTTTTGTACAGAAACGTAAGATCTGTCGTTACGTTTTCTTGTAAATTTAACAACTCCGTCTGTTAAAGCGTATAGAGTATGGTCTCTGCCAATTCCTACATTTTCACCAGGATTGTGAACGGTTCCTCTTTGGCGAACAATAATATTTCCTGCAACAATTGCTTGTCCTCCAAATATTTTAACACCTAATCTCTTGCTTTCCGACTCTCTACCGTTTCTTGAACTACCAGCTCCTTTTTTATGTGCCATTATCTATTTTTTTATTGAAAATTAAAAACCAAATATTATTTCGCAGAAATTTTTTCTATCATCAATTCTGTAAAGTTTTGACGATGTCCGTTTCTAATTTGGTATCCTTTTCTTCGTTTCTTTTTAAAAACTATTACCTTATCACCTCTTAAGTGAGAAACTACTTTAGCATCAATTGAAGCACCACTAACTATAGGGTCGCCAATTTTTACATTTTTATCGTCATCTATAAGAAGAATTTTGTCTAATTTAACAGTTTTACCTTCTTCTTCGGCTAATCTGTGTACATAAACTTTTTTTCCTTCTTCAACTTTAAATTGCTGCCCTGCTATATCTACTATTGCGTACATTTACAATGTTTTTTTTTATTTAGGACTGCAAAATTACATATTCTTTATATAATTTCAAAAGATATTTGCTTTTTTTTGTCTATATTGTTAAAAAAGTAATTAACATTAATTTGTTTGTAGGTGTTTGCAACGTTTTTTCTAATGAGATAAAATAAATTTTGATAATTTCCGTATTAATTAAATAAATTTCTGATAGAATAACTAAATTAAGAATAATTAGTATGATAATGTATATATTGGGCACTAAAATTGTAGTCGAAAAACGCTTTTAAAATAACTAAAAATTAATTTAATTTATTGATTGTTAGTTCAATAAAGTTTAATTGATGAAAGTGCTATTTTATTACGTAAGTGGGTTTGAAAAAATATAAAAAAAGTGTAACTTTGCAAAAAATTTCGACAATAGTATGAGGCAACTTAAAATAACAAAATCAATCACAAACAGAGAAAGTGCATCTTTGGATAAGTATTTGCAAGAAATTGCAAAATACGAACTGATAACAGTTGAAGAAGAGGTGGAATTAGCTCAAAGAATAAGGCAAGGCGATAAAGTTGCTGAAGAAAAACTTGTTAGAGCTAATTTACGTTTTGTTGTTTCGGTGGCAAAACAGTATCAAAATCAAGGATTAACTTTGCCCGATTTAATAAATGAAGGTAATTTAGGTTTAATTAAGGCAGCAAAAAAATTCGATGAAACTAGAGGGTTTAAGTTTATTTCTTATGCTGTTTGGTGGATTCGTCAGTCAATAATGCAAGCAGTAAATGAGCAATCTAGAATAGTTCGTTTACCATTAAACCAAGTAAGTACTTTAAGCAAGTATAAAAAAGCTATTGCTTCGTTTGAACAAGAAAATGAGCGACAACCAACTGCCGAAGAGCTTTCTGTTATTATGGATTTGCCTGTGGAAAAAGTTCTTGAAACAATGAAGGTGTCGAGTAAAAATATTTCTGTTGATGCTCCTTTTCAAGAAGGGGAAGATGGTAGTTTATTAGACGTTTTAGAAAATTCTGATTCTCCAAGAGTTGATAAAAATTTATTATCTGAGTCTTTAAGTGTAGAAATTCATAGGGCTTTTGCAACTCTTTCTGAGAGGGAACGTGAAATATTAAGATGTTCTTTTGGTATTGGAACACAGGAACTTACACTTGAGGAGATTGGTGCAGAATTTGGTTTAACCAGAGAAAGGGTTAGGCAGATAAAAGAAAAAGCCATTCGCAAATTAAGACACAATTCAAAGAGTAATATTTTAAAAACATATTTAGGTTAATATTAAAATTGTTTAAATTTAAGAATTCAAATTTTTGTTTGGTGAAATTAGCAATTGAATAAACTAGAAAATAATACATAAAAAAATAAGGCTTTTTTGAGCCTTATTTTTTTTACTAAAAGTTGTTTTTGGGGTTTAAAATTAATACCTGCTTTTGGGTTTACTCAATTT
>DYMG01000004.1:0-20175 GCA_020721655.1 Paludibacter propionicigenes
ATGCTTTTTAATGGCAATTCAATCAACAGAAAATTCAATCGCTCAATTTAGGTAAAAGTAAAATTGGTATAAACTGATTATTTTATAAATACAATCCTTACTAATTTATAAGCTAGAATTTTTCTTATTTTTCTTAGCAATTTTTTCTGCTTTTTTTTCTTTAGGAGTTTTAACTGGAGCAGTTTTATCCGATTTTCTTTTTTCTGGTTTTTGATTTGACATTATATTTGTTTTTAGTTGTTATTTAAAAAAAGAACATCAAGATTTTTCTTGATGTTCTTATAAATATTTAATGATTATTAATTAAACTATACCTTGAGCAATCATTGCATCGGCAACTTTAATAAATCCTGCAATATTAGCACCTTTAACATAGTTAATATAACCATCTTTTTCAGTACCATATTTAACAGCCGATTCGTGAATGTTAATCATAATTTGGTGAAGTTTTTCATCAACTTCTTTCATAGTCCAGTTGTAACGCATTGAGTTTTGCGACATTTCTAAACCAGAAACAGCAACACCACCAGCATTTACAGCTTTACCAGGTCCAAATAAAATTTTGTTTTTGTGGAATACTTCAATTGCTTCTGGAGTTGAACCCATGTTAGAAATTTCTGCAACATATTTTACTCCGTTTTTAACTAGTAATTCTGCATCTTTTCCATTAAGCTCGTTTTGAATAGCACAAGGGAATGCAAGGTCACATTTTACTTCCCAAGGACGTTTTCCTTCAACAAATTTAACTCCTTTAAATTCTTTAGCCATTGGAGAAACTATATCGTTATTGCTTGCTCTAAGTTCTAACATATAGTTAATCATTTCGTCTGTAATACCGTCTTCAATTAGAACGTATCCGTCAGGACCAGAGATAGTAACAACTTTAGCTCCTAATTCTTTCAATTTAAGAGCAGCACCCCAAGATACGTTTCCAAATCCTGAAAGAGCAGCAGTTTTTCCTTTAAGTGTATCGCCTTTAGTTGCTAACATTTCTGCTGCAAAATAAATTCCACCAAAACCTGTTGCTTCTGGTCTAATTAAAGAACCACCAAAAGGCATTCCTTTTCCTGTAAGAACTCCTGTAAATTCGTTTCTTAATTTTTTGTACATTCCAAATAAGTAGCCAATTTCACGTCCACCAACTCCAATATCACCAGCAGGAACATCGGTATTTGGTCCAATATGACGGAATAATTCTGACATAAACGATTGGCAGAATCTCATTACTTCCATATCAGATTTTCCTTTTGGGTCGAAGTCTGAACCACCTTTACCACCGCCCATAGGAAGTGTTGTTAAGCTGTTTTTAAATGTTTGTTCGAAACCTAAAAATTTAAGAATACTAAGGTTTACACTAGGGTGGAAACGTAATCCGCCTTTGTATGGACCAATTGCACTGTTAAATTCTACACGGTAACCTCTGTTAACTTGAACTTTTCCGTTATCGTCAATCCAAGGTACTCTAAAAGTGATTGCTCTTTCTGGTTCAACAATTCTTTCTATTAGAGCGTTTTCGTTGTAAATAGGGTTTTCATTTACAAACTCTTCAATAGTTTCTAAAACTTCTTTAGCTGCTTGTAGAAACTCAACTTGACCGGGATTCTTAGCTTCTAAGTCGGTCATTATTTTATTTAAATTCATAGTATTATAAAATATTTAAAATATGTCGCTAAAGTAAAATAAATTATTAAATGTAGAAATGTTTTTTATCAGAAATATAGCATATAAATAATATGTTTAACAATATGTTTATTGTTTCTTAAATTGTTTTTGTTATTATATATCTATCCAAGTTTCTATACTCGCTATATAAGCAATAAAAAAGCCCGAAATATCGGGCTTTTTTTGCAAAATTTAGGTTGCTATTCTTCTTCTTGTTCCGATTCAAATTTTTTCATCAATTCTGTTTGAATTTCCATAGGAACTTGCTGATAATCTGAATATTTCATATTATACATTGCTCTACCACCTGTTATTGAGCTAAGTGCTGTAGAATATTTGTTCATTTCGGCTAAAGGTACTTTAGCTATAATTTTTTCTAAGCCTTTTTCCGACGACATTCCTTGAACAATTGCACGTCTGCCTTGCAAATCACTCATTACATCGCCCATTCTATCGGCAGGAACATAAACTTCTACATCGTAAACCGGTTCCATAATTTTTGGACCTGCGTTTTTAAATGCTGCACTAAAAGCGTGTCGTCCGGCAAGACGAAACGATATTTCGTTTGAGTCTACAGGGTGCATTTTGCCGTCGTAAACCATAACTCTAATATCTCTAGCATAAGAGCCTGTTAAAGGTCCGTCTTCCATTTTTTCCATAATTCCTTTTACAATTGCAGGAAGAAATCTGGCATCTATAGACCCACCAACAATACAATTTAAAAAAACTAATTTTCCGCCCCAAGGTAATTTATGTTCTTCGGTGCCTCTAACTGAAAGTTTGTATTCTTTATCGCCAAGTTTTATCATTTTTGGTTCTTCCATCCCTTCTGTGTAAGGTTCTATAATAATATGAACTTCGCCAAATTGTCCTGAGCCCCCAGATTGTTTTTTGTGTCTATAATCGGCTTGTGCTCTTTTTGTTATTGTTTCTCTGTAAGGAATTTTTGGTTCTAAATATTCAATTTCTATTTTATAGATGTTGTTTAAGTACCATTTTAACATTCTTAAATGGTATTCGCCTTGTCCGTGAACAATAATTTGTTTCAATTCTTTAGAATATTCTACAATTATTGTTGGGTCTATTTCGTGCATTTTGTTTAGTGCTTCTCCTAATTTTTCTTCTTCGTTTTCTTCTACGGCTTTTATTGCTGTTCTAAATTTAGGTTCTAAGAACGATACATTTGGATAAACAACATCGAAACCTGGTGATGATAGTGTGTCGTTAGTTTTCGATGATTTTAATTTTACGGTTACTCCAATATCTCCTGCAACAAGTTTTTCTACTTTTTGTCTGTTTTTTCCGGCTACAACAAATAGTTGTGAAATTCTTTCTTTGTTTTGAGTGTGTGTATTTACAAGGTCCATTCCTTCTAAAATTTCGCCTGAACGAACTCTAAAATAAACTATTTCGCCTATATGCTCTTCTACCGATGTCTTAAAAATAAATAGTGATGTTTTTTCAGTTACATCGCACTTTATTTCTTTACCTTCGGTTGTAACTTGAAATGGCATTTCTGCTGGCGATGGCAATACGTTTGTCATAAATTCTAGCAATCTACTAACTCCAATATTTTTTTGTGCTGAAACACAAAATACTGGGAATAAGCCTCTGCTTATTAAGCCTTTTCTTATTCCGGCTCTCATTTCATCTTCTGTTAAACCATCGTTTTCGAAGAAAAGTTCCATTAAACTTTCATCGTTTTCGGCAGCTTTTTCTACTAATTCATTTTTAACTTCTGCTGTTTTATCGGCAAATTCTGTAGGTATTTCTAATACTTCTACGCCGGCTTTATTTCCATTGTATCGGTACATTTTCATGGTAATAACATCAATTATTGAGTTAAAACCTGCCCCTTCGTTTACCGGAAATTGAACTATTGCTACATTTTTTCCAAAACTATGTTTTAAACTTTCTATGGTCGATTCGAAATTAGATTTTTCGCTATCTAAATGATTTACAACTAAAACTATTGGTTTTGCTCTTTCTTCGGCAATTCTACTTTGAATTTCTGTTCCAACCTCTACACCATTTTGAGAATTTATGAGCATAACTGCAACATCGGTTGGTCGCATTGATGATATTACTCCACCAACGTAATCGTCGGCACCGGGTGCGTCTATTATATTTATTTTTTTTCCGTTGTATTCTGTATATAAAACTGTTGAAAAAACAGAGTTTTCATTTTGGTGTTCTATTTCATTGTAATCTGAAACTGTATTTTTACTTAGTACATCTCCTCTTCTGTCTATAACTCCGCCTTCAAAAAGCATTGATTCAGCTAAGGTTGTTTTTCCGGATTTACCGCTACCAATAAGTACGATATTCTTTATTTTATCAGTTGAATAAATTTTCATTTTGTTAAGTTTAAATTAATTTACTGTTTATGTATTGTAAAAATAGTAATTTTTAAATTAGTTGCAATCTTTTTTATTACTGTTTTTTATCATATTTAAAATAATTTTAACAATGTAAGTTTAAAGCTATAATTTTTTAAAAATTTATTTAAAAAACTTGCGAATTTTAGGTATATTTAATATCTGTTAAGAATAAGCCTTCAGGTGCTGCCGATTTTCCTGCTAAATTTCTGTTTTTACCTTTAATAATTTGTTTTAACTCTAAAATTGTTGTTTTACCTTCGTTAATGTTTATCATTGTTCCTACAATTGAACGAACCATATTTCGCAAAAAACGGTCGGCTGTAATTTCAAAAACGTATAAATTGTTTTCTAAATACCATTTTGCCGAAAATATTTTGCAATTATTTGTTTTAGTATCAGAGTGTAGTTTGCTAAACGATGTAAAATCGGTATATTCTAAAAGTATTTTTGATGCTTCGTTTAATAAATTTAAATTAATTTCTGTATTTATTTGAGTAACTGTTTCTAAATTAAATGGATTTTTTTTAGTTGAAATAAAATATTTATAAGTTCTAAAAATGGCATCGAAGCGTGCATTTGCGGTATTTCCGACTTTGTATATTTTGTAAATTACAATGTCTTTTGGTAAAATATTATTTAAGCTAAAAACATTTTTTTCTGTAATTTTAATATTACAATCGAAATGAGCTACATAAAAACTTGCGTGTACTCCAGTATCGGTTCGTCCAGCACCGGTTAGTTTAATTTTTTCTCTAAATTTTGTAAATAATGCATTTTCTATAGTTTCTTGAACGCTTTTAGCATTTGGCTGTATTTGCCAGCCGTGATAATTTGTACCTTTGTATGCCAATTCAATAAAATAGCGGTTTTGCTCCATTAATTTAGTTCGTTTAGAATTGTTAATAATTCGCTTTTTGATGGTGCTTTTCCATGCCAATTATGATTGTTTTCTATTGATTTTGAGCCTTTTCCCATAATTGTATGAGCAATTATAACTTTTGGTTTGTTTTTTATCAATTTAGCTTTTTCTATTGTTGAAATTATTTCAGAAATATTATGCCCATCGCATTCAAAAACTTCCCAACCAAACGATTTCCATTTTTCTGTAAGAGGTTCAATATTCATAACATTTTGGGTTTCACCATCAATTTGAAGTTTGTTTCTATCAATAATAGAAATTAAATTGTCTAATTTGTGATGAGATGCACTCATTGCTGCTTCCCAAATTGAACCCTCTTGAAGTTCGCCATCTCCATTAATGCAAAAAATATAATTGCTCAATTTGTCAATTTTTGATGATAATGCTAAGCCAACAGCAACAGATAAACCTTGTCCAAGTGAGCCGGAAGAAAGCTCAATTCCGGGTAATCCGTGGTTTTTGCCAGGGTGCCCTTGTAAGCGTGAACCCAATTTTCGCAGTGTAAACAGTTCTTCAATTGGAAAATAGTTAGAGTGGGCGAGTGCTGCATAGTAAACAGGAGCAATATGTCCAATAGAAAGAATTAATCGGTCTCGCTTTTTCCATTCTGGATTTTTAGGGTTGTGATTCAAAATATGGAAATATAGTGAAGTGAAAATGTCGGCAGAACTTAGCGAGCCTCCTGTATGCCCGCTACCTGCAATAGAAATACTTTTTACAACATTAATTCTAATTTGTTTTGCAGTGTCTTGTAGGTATTTTAGTTTTTCTAATTCCATTATGTATTGTGTTTTTTTGTTTTAAAATATTTTTTTATAAACGTGAAAGTAGTTCTCTTTTTTCGCTCCAAAACTTTCATAAAAACGTTTAACGCCTTCAATATCAGAGCCTTCAAAGTCTAAAATGGAGTTTGTTTCGCTGTGGGTTTCTATAAAATTGTTTACCAAATAGAACATTGCTTTTTTTTCTTTTCCCAGATTATTGGAACTTGCTGCTAAATAAATGTGTCTGTTTTTCGATTCTAAAAAAAATACTGATGCTAAAGTTTCATTATTTTCTTTAACTGTATAAATTTCCCCAATTTTGTTTATGAATGCAAAGTTTATAAGGTTTTTTAAGGTTTCAATTGTAGATGGTAATTCTTTTTTTTCTAGATTTGAATTGAAAAATTTTATGAAATTCTCACTATTTTTTGTTTCTATATCAATTAAAAAATGGGTTTTACTAATTTTTTTTAGATTTCGTTGTGTATTGGTCGAAAAATTTGAGTAAATATCTGAATAACTGTTTTGTAGATTTAAAATTAGATTTGTCTTTTCTATTTTATTTATTTTAAAGTTAGTGTTATTATTCGAGTTGAGATTTATTGCAAAGTATAAAAAGCTGTTTTTTAGAAAGTTGTAAAATTCATTTAAAACTTTAGGTTCTGGCTGTTCGTAATAAATAATTCCTAATTGTTGGGTAAAGAATGGTTGCATTATATATTTAATGCCATATTTTTTTTTGTAGGGTAGAGGCATTACTATTTCATAGTCGTTATAAATTAATGCGTCCCAATTTTCGCAAACAATGTTTAGGTATTTTGCTGTTGAATAAATATAACCGTTACAAGAATTATTTACAGTATTATCCCATTTTAGTAAATCAATATTTTTATTTTCTGTGTATTTAAGCATATTTCAAAAAGTCATTTCAATTTTTTGAAATAAAAATAACTGCGATAAAAAACGAAGATGTATTAATTGTCGCGTTTTTCAAAATTTTCGTTTTTTTTGTCTTTTATTCTTTTAAAAATTAAGTATGCAATTAATACAATAACCGCACTATAAAAAAGTATAGGATAAATAATGAACATTATTTAAGTTTTACTGCTGTGCCAAAAGCCAAAATTTCTGCAGCACCTTGCATAACCGACGATGTTGTAAATCTCATACCAATAATTGCATTGGCACCTAATTTTTGAGCATCGTCAATCATTCTTTTAAGGGCTTCCTCTCTTGAGTCGGCAAGTAGTTTGGTGTATTCTGATATTTCTCCGCCTACAATATTTTTTAAGCTTGCAAAAATATCTTTACCAATACTTCTCGCTCTAACAGTGCTTCCGCGTACTAATCCAAGTGTAGATTCTATTTCTCTACCCGGTACTGAGTTTGATGTTACTACTATCATTTTTGTTTTTTTTAGTTAATCAATAATATTTTGAACTACTCTTAAATTATGGGTGTATTTTTTTATTTCGGAGTTGTAAATTCCTTGATGGTCAATTTTATCAATTCGTACTTTTCCTGATGCGTGAATAATTTTATCGTTGCTAATTAAAATACCTACGTGAATAATTTTTCCTTCGCTATTATCAAAGAATGCTAAATCTCCAGGTTTTATGTCGTAAATAATATTTACAGTTTTCCCAGAATTTACTTGTTGCGATGCGTCGCGAGGAATGTTTATGTTGTTTATTTTAAGTACAATTTGCGAAAATCCAGAGCAATCTATACCAAATTGTGTTCGTCCGCCCCATAAATATGGCGAATTTAGGTATTGTTTGGCTGTTTTAATTATATTTTGTCTAATGTCTGAATTATTATTATTTTCAATTTCTGATTCTAAGTGGTAAATATTTTCGCCAATAGAAAAAGTTTTAGTTTTTGAGTTGTAAAAAGGTAAATAGCTTCCAGATAGTATTAAATTAGGTGTTTTTTCGTTGTTTTTAAATGCTATTGTAATAATTTCGTTTGTGATTGTTTTTGGCGAATTGTTTATTTGCGTGTATGTTTCTTCAGAAATTATAGTACATAGTTTGTTGTCTATCCATCCTGTATATTTGTCGAATGTTGAATTAATTTTGAACCACGAACCTTTTTTTTCGGTTATTATAAAAGTTTCGCCAAATAACAATTGTGTTATTTGTTCGCTTTGTTCTTTGTGTTCAGCTCTTACTGGAACTATGTTTAATTCTGTTATTCCGTACATATTAAAAGTTGAAATAAAAAAATAAGTTAAGCATAATGCCTAACTTATTTTCAAAGATATAAAATGTTTTTGAATAAAAAATAATTATAATTTTTCTATAATTATAGCACCGGCACCTCCGCCACCATTACATAGTGAAGCAACTCCGTATTTACCATTGTTTTTTCCTAAAACGTTTATTAAGGTAACAACTATTCTTGAACCTGTATTTCCGAGTGGGTGTCCTAAAGAGCAACCACTTCCCCAAACATTTACATTATTGTTTGTTAAGCCAAGTTCTTTTGTAGCAGCTAAGGCTACAACTGCAAATGCTTCGTTTAATTCCCAAAAACTAATATCATTTTTTGTTAAATTTGCTTTTGCTAATGCTTTGTTAACTGCTTTTGCTGGTGCTGTGGTAAACCATTCTGGTTCGTGAGCTGCATCGGCATATCCAACTATTTTTGCTATTGGTTTAATTCCTAATTCTTTAACTTTTTCGCCACTCATTAAAATTAATGCCGAAGCTCCGTCGTTTATTGTTGATGCGTTTGCTGCTGTAACTGTTCCGTCTTTAACAAAAACTGGGTTTAATGTTGGAATTTTATCGAATTTTACGTTTGTGTATTCTTCGTCTTTATCAACAATAATATCGCCTTTTTTGTTTGGAATAACAACTGGTACAATTTCGCTGTTAAAATTACCTGCTTCCCAAGCTTTTGCAGCTCTTTTATACGATTCTATTGCAACTTCGTCTTGTTCTTCGCGTGTAAATCCTTTTTCTTTTGCACAAAGTTCGGCTGCATTTCCCATGTGGTAATTGTTATAAACGTCCCAAAGTCCGTCTTTAACCATACCGTCGGTTAGTTTTCCATCTCCAAGTTTTTGTCCGGTTCTTACAATGTCGATATAGTGAGGTACCATAGACATATTTTCCATTCCACCAACTACAACAACTTCGTTATCGCCGGCTTTAATTGTTTGTGCACCAATTATTATAGCTTTCATTGCCGATGCACAAACTTTATTAACTGTTGTACAAGGAACAGTGTTTGGTACTCCTGCGAATAGAGATGCTTGTCTGGATGGAGCTTGTCCTTCGTTTGCTTGAAGAACATTGCCCATATAAACTTCATCAATAATATTTGGATTAATTCCTGCTTTTTCAATAGCTCCTTTTATTGCTATTGCTCCTAATTTTGTTGCAGGAACTTTTGATAATGCACCTCCAAAACTTCCTATTGGCGTGCGAACTGCTGATACAATATAAACTTCTTTCATTATTATTTAATATTTAATTTATTTTTGGCTTGAAAGTATAAAGAAAAAACTAATTTTTAGAATTTTGTTTGTTATAAATTGCTAAATGTTTTTTTAAACATAAAATTTATACTAAATGGCTACTAATTTTATTCGGGTCGGTATTTTTTTGTTTGTTCAAATATGTTTTGTAAAATGCGTTTTTCCACCTCATCTAATTTAATGTCTCGGCGACTCATAACAATTTCTGCAACTTCAAAGGTTTTTTCTAATTCGTAGGTTTTAAATCCGGAAGCACCGCCCCAAGAAAACGATGGTATAAAATTTCGTGGAAAATCTGAGCCAAAAATATTTGCAAAAACGCCAACTACTGTGCCTGTGTTGAACATTGTATTTATTGCCGATTTTGAGTGGTCGCCCATTATTAAACCGCAAAATTGCAAATTTGTTTTATCGAATTTTTCAATTGCGTAGTTCCATAATCGAACTTTTACGTAGTTATTTTTTAAGTTCGAGTTGTTGGTATCGGCACCTAAGTTGCACCATCTGCCAAGTACCGAATTTCCTAAAAATCCGTCGTGTCCCTTGTTTGAATATCCAAAAATTACAACATTATTTAGCTCGCCACCAACTTTTGAGTGTGGTCCTATGGTGGTTGGTCCGTATATTTTTGATAATATTTTTACCGTTGAGTGTTCGCATAGTGCAAATGAACCTCTAATTACAGAGCCTTCCATTATTTCAGAATCTTTTCCTAAGTACACAAAAGAGTTTTTTGCATTAATTGTAACAAATTCGGCAACAACGCCATCTTCTACAAAAATATTTTCTTCGCAAATTAAATTATTTGTTTTACTTAGTTTATTCGATTTTCTGTTTTGTGTAATTAGTTTAAAATCAGACGATAATACTTCTTCGTTGAGTGAAAAAATATCCCAAGTATTTTTTATAATAATAAAAGCTAAACTTGTAATTTTTTCTGTCAAGGTTGTTGTTGATTGGTTTGTGCTTCTGTATGCTATTGTTGTTGTTCCATTTGTAAGTTTTTCGTTTAAATTTAATTTTTGTATTTCAGTTAAAAGGTCTTTGTTTGCTACTATTGATGAGTTTATAAAAATATTGTCGGCTTCTAAATTTAATTTGTATTTTTCTGAAAGATATTCTTCTGTTAAGAACGAAGTGGTTTTGTCAATTATTTTTTCCCATCGTTCTTTCATAGTTAAAATACCAATTCTTATCTCTGCAATTGGCGATGTAAATGTAAAAGGTAACAAGTTAGCTCTTAGTTGTTTATCTTCAAAAAGTATGTAATTCATAGTTGGTAAATTTTAGAATGCTAATTTAAAAATAAATTACTAACATTTTGCTATTGATAAATATATAAATAAAATTTGTTAATATATTAAGTTTGCTATTTACTTTCGACTTTTAATGTATTATATTTGTGCTTTTGTATTCATATCAAAAAAATATGGCTAAAAATAAAGACCGAATAACAAAGAGAAAACTTCAAACGGCATATTTAACAACAGTAGTAAGCATTACATTAGTTCTTTTTTTAATTGGAGTTATGGGTTTGCTAATCCTAAATTCTAATAAACTATCGGTTTATGTGAAAGAAAATATAGGGTTTTCTGTAATAATAAAAGATAATGCAAAAGAAGCCGATATAATTAAGCTAAGAAAACAACTTGATGCCACGAGTTATGTAAAATCTACACGCTTTATATCAAAAGATGAAGCAGCTGATGACTTAAAAAAAGAAATTGGAGAAGATTTTACTGAATTTATTGGTTACAATCCATTACTTTCTTCGATAGACGTAAAACTTTACGCCGATTATACAAATATTGATAGTCTTGCAGTTATTGAAAGCGATTTATCAAAGTATAATACATTAATTAAAGATGTTTTTTATCAGAAAAATTTAATATCAATAGTAAATAAAAATGTTAAACGAATAAGTTTAGTGCTATTTTTATTCTCAACACTATTGTTTTTTATTTCTTGGGTTTTAATAAACAATACAATAAGACTTTCAGTATATTCGAAACGTTTTTTAATAAAAACAATGCAGTTGGTAGGAGCAACGCGAGGTTTTATAAGAACACCTTTTCTTAATTCGGGAACTATTGCCGGAATTATAGGTGGCGTAATTGCTAACTTAATGCTTTTAACAATTGTAAATTTTAGCGAAAAAGAATTTTCTGGAGCAATAAGTTTTGCCGATTTTAATATTTTAATAATACTTTTTAGCGGGATAATAATTTTTGGCATTCTAATAACACGCATTTCAGCATATTTTGCAGTAAATAAATATTTAAAAATAAAAGGAACTGATTTATATTATAAATAACTTAACAATGAAAAACGAACAAATTAAAGAACAAACTGGTTTTGCAATAGGAAAGCAAAATTATATGATGTTGCTAATAGGTTTAGCAATAATTATTTTAGGTTTTATTCTAATGGCTGGCGGAAGTTCAAAAGATCCAAATGTATTTAGCGAAGAAATTTTCTCATTTAGAAGAATAACTTTAGCTCCAGTTTTAGTACTAATTGGATTTATTTTTGAAATTTATGCAATAATGAAAAAACCTAAATAATTAAGGTATATAAATGAATTGGATAGATGCATTAATTATTGCAATTGTTGAAGGTGTTACGGAATTTTTACCAGTTTCATCTACAGGACACATGATTATTACTGAAAAACTAATTGGTGTAGAAAGTACCGATTTTGTTAAAGCTTACATAATAAACATACAATTTGGCGCAATTCTTTCGGTAATAGCAATTTATTGGCAAAAATTTTTTCAAACAATTAAATTTTATTATAAACTGTTTTTTGCATTTATTCCGGCAGCTATATTTGGCTTACTTTTTGGCGATTTTATTGATAGTTTACTAGAAAACGTTGTTGTTGTTGCAATAATGCTTGTTTTGGGAGGTGTAATTCTCATTTTTGTCGATAAATGGTTTAAAGAACCAGAAGCAAAAAATCAAGAAATAACATATAAAAAATCATTCATTATTGGAATGTTTCAAGTAATAGCAATGATTCCGGGCGTTTCTCGCTCGGCAGCAACAATAATAGGCGGAATGACCCAAAAACTTAGCAGAAAAAATGCCGCAGAATTTTCATTTTTTTTAGCAGTACCAACAATGTTTGCAGCATCAGGATATAAATTGTTAGATAACTATAAATCAATAACATCAGACAATATATATATACTTTTGTTCGGAAATATTATAGCATTTATTGTGGCATTTATTGCAATAAAATCGTTCATAGCATTTTTAACAAAATACGGTTTTAAAATTTTTGGATATTATAGAATAATTGTAGGAACAGCTATTCTAATTTTAATGTTTTTTGGTGTAGAACTTAATATTGTTTAATGAATTTTATTGAAGGAGAAGTAATCATAATCAATAAAGATATAGATTGGACATCGTTTGATGTAGTGAATAAAATAAGATATATAATTAAAGCAAAACTAAATATTAAAAAAATAAAAGTAGGACACGCAGGTACATTAGACCCAAAAGCAACAGGGGTTGTAGTAGTTTGCACAGGAAAAAAAACAAAAGAAATAGACACTTTTCAAAACGAACAAAAAGAGTATATTGCAGAAATAAAATTAGGAGAAACAACACCATCATTCGATATAGAAACAGAGCCAGATAATTTTTTTGAAACAAATAACTTAAAAGAACGTGAAATAATAGAGGCTATAAAATCGTTTAAAGGATTGCAACAACAAATTCCACCAATTTATTCGGCAATTCATATAAATGGAAAAAGAGCCTACGAAATAGCACGACAAGGAAAAACAGTTGAAATAACACCACGAGAAATAGAAATTTTTGACATACAAATTTTAGAATTGAAAATACCAATAATTAAAATAAAAATAAAATGCAGTAAAGGAACATACATAAGAGCTTTGGCACGCGATATAGGATTAAAACTAAATAATGGTGCACATCTTATAAGTTTAATTAGAACAGCATCAGGAAATTATAAAATAGAAGATGCAATTAAAATAAGTGAATTTGAACATTTAATAAATACCTTAAATACATAACAAAATGAAATTATCAGCATTCAATTTCGATTTACCAGAAGAACTAATTTCTTTGTATCCAACAAAACACAGAGACGAATCACGATTAATGGTAATAAACAAACGCACCGAAAAAATTGAACATCTACAATTTAAAGACATAATAAATTACTTTGGCGACGGCGATGTTATGGTTTTTAATAATACAAAAGTTTTTCCTGCACGACTATACGGAAATAAAGAAAAAACAGGAGCAAGAATTGAAGTATTTTTACTCAGAGAACTTAACAAAGAACAAAATTTGTGGGACGTATTAGTTGACCCTGCACGTAAAATTAGAATAGGCAACAAACTTTATTTTGGCGATAATGAAGAATTAGTTGCCGAAGTAATTGATAATACAACATCTAGAGGCAGAACACTCCGCTTTTTATACGATGCACCTTACGAAGATTTTAAAAAATTACTTTTTAAATTAGGCGAAACGCCATTGCCTAAATTTATTAACAGAGAAATTCAAGACTCAGATACCGAAAGATATCAAACCATATATGCAAAACACGAAGGTGCTGTTGCTGCACCAACGGCAGGTATGCATTTTAGTCGCGAACTTATGAAACGCTTAGAAATTATAGGCGTTAATTTTGCCGAAATAACTCTACACGCCGGATTAGGAAACTTTAGAAAAGTAGATGTTGAAGATTTAACTAAACATAAGGTTGACTCAGAAAAAATATTTATTGACAATGAAGCTACTAAAATTGTTAATGATGCTAAAGATAAAAAGAAAAATATTTGTGCAGTGGGAACAACTGTAATGAGAACATTAGAAACTTCAGTATCAACTGACGGGTACTTAAAAGTTTATGAAGGTTGGACTAACAAATTTATTTTTCCACCGTACGATTTTGGCGTAGCAAATTCAATGGTTTCAAATTTCCATTTACCTTACTCAACTTTATTAATGATGGTTTCTGCTTTTGGTGGTTACGATTTAATGAAGCACGCTTACAAAGAAGCAATAAAAGAAAAATATAGATTTGGAACCTATGGCGACGCAATGCTTATTTTAGACTTTTAATACACAGCTTTGCAATATAAATAAATTAGAAAAACATTTTGTTGAAATATTTTTAACAAAATGTTTTTTATGTTTATACTTCAAATTCAACTATATATATGATTATTTTATAATAAAATTGGTATTTAAGTACTCAAATGCAAAATAAATTATGTATTTTTGATTAAAGATTAATTCCTAAGTGTAAATAACTAAATACGCACTTTAAAATGAAACTTTTATTTACAAACAGAGTATAATCAAATTGTTTTTATAAATAAATTTTGCCTTATGATTAATATAATAGTAGTAGAAGACGAATTTGTAAATGCATTGTTAATAAAGGAAATGCTTAAAAGTTATAATTTTAATTTAATACATTTCGAAGATGGTACTAATTTATTAGAATTTATTCAAACAAATACGATAGATTTAATTTTAATGGACATAAGGCTACCTAAAGAAAATGGCTTTGACTTAACTAAAAAGATAAAAACAATATATCCAAAACTACCAATAATAGCACAAACAGCTTATGCATTTGAAACAGATAGGCAAAAAGCAAAAGAAGTAGGTTGCGACGATTTTATAGCTAAACCAATTAATAAAATGATGTTAGTTAACACTTTGCGTAAGTTTATTAAAATTTAATACCTACTCTAACCATAATTTGATGCGAAAGAATGTTGTATTTATTAATTCTAGCATCGTCGTTAGGAGTAACATCAACAATTCCATTATAGTATATTACTTCACCAATAATAGATGTGTTGCCCCCCAATAAAAACTGAGCACCTCCACCAACATGAAAAGCTAAATTAAAAGCATTTACTTCTTCAGTAATATTAACATTTTTGTAAGTTACAACAGTTGAATTTATATCTAACGTTTCAATATCTGCTTTAGCTTTCCATTTAATCATAGGGCTTAAGCCAATTTTTAAATGATATTTTAAATTTCCAATTTCATTAGTCATTCCTTTTAGTGAAATAGGCACTTCAACGTATCTAGTTTTAAAGGCTATAATACTATTTTTTTGAATTAATCCATCTATATCTTCGTATTTAAAAAATAAAGAGTCGCTAAATTGAAGTTTTCCACCAACCTCGTTTACATAAATTCCGGTAGAAAGAGCAAAATTTTCGCCTAAATTTTTATCGATAAAAGCACCCCAAGTATAACTAAGTCTGCTACCTTGTTTAACAACCGATTTTTCATCGGCTTTAAGCCATCCTATTGTTGGTCCAATCATTAATCCGCCAGAAAATTTTTGTGCAAAAGAGCTAATTGCAAAAACTATAATTATTGTTATTGTTAAAATGTTTTTCATTGTATATTATTTTTATAAGTTTGCACAAATTTATAAAAAAAACATATTTAATCAATATGAGAAAATTATTATTATTAACATTTGCAATTTTATTATTTTCTTGCAACAATAAATATATAGATGTGTCAAATATTAATGTTGATTATAATATAATTCGCTTCGATTCCATACTTTTTTCTAATAATGTAGATAGCATCGACAATTTTATGCCTAAATATTTAGTTAAATATCCCGATTTTATTGAAACTTATACAAGTGGTGTTATTTCAGTAGGAAATGTTGGAAGCAGGGATTTTAACATTAGATTTAAAGAATTTATAGCTTATACATCAGAATTTGAGATTGATAAAGCCGTTAAAAATCAGTTTAGCGATTTTGAAAATGTGAAATTAGAAATAAACGATGCTTTAAAATATTATAAATATTATTTTCCAAAACAAACAATACCAGATATTTATACATATATTTCGGGTTTTAACCAATCGGTAATTGTTGGTAATAATTTTATTGGGGTTGGTTTAGATAAATATTTAGGTGCAAACAGTAATTATTATATAGATTTGAATATGCCAAATTATATTCGCTATAAAACCGATAAACGTTTTATTCCTGTCGATGTAATTAGGGCTTTAGCTTATTATAATTTCGATTTTCCAGAAAATACGAATACTTTGCTTAGTAAAATTATTTACGAAGGTAAAATTCAGTTTTTTGTAGATAAAATGTTTCCTACAACCGAAGATAGTACAAAAATAGCTTATAATACAAGTCAAATAGAGTGGTGTGAAAAAAATGAAAAAGAAGTTTGGACTTGGCTTATTGAGAACAAAAAATTATTCTCTACAGATTTTAAAGAAATACGTTCGTTTGTTGGTGAATCGCCATTTACAGTAGAGTTGAGTAAAGATGCTCCGGGTAGAATTGGTATTTGGATTGGTTGGCAAATTGTAAAAAAATATATGGAAAATAATCCTAAAATTACTATTGAGCAATTGATGAAAGATAACGATTTTCAAGGAGTTTTAAATAATGCAAAATATAATCCATAAAATAAAAAAAATGGCGGATAGAAATGAAATTATTTGCAATTGTATGCAAATTACAAGAGGTGAAATTATTGATGCAATAAAAGAAAAAAATTGCAAAACAGTTGAAGATGTTAGCGATGAAACACAGGCTGGTACTGGCTGTGGTTCTTGTATAGAAGAGATTGAAAAAATACTTAAAGACGTAAATGGTTAATTGTACTTATTGGTTTATTTTCCAATAAATATTGAAATTATCGTATTTTTTAAAACCTATTTTGTTGTATAAATTGACTGCCATTTTTGTTGATGCTAATACTGCTGTGTCAATATTTTTTTCTTTTGCCACATTTAGCATAAACATAATCAGATTATTAGCAAAGCTTTTGTTTTCATAACCTAATTCTGTTGCAATCATGTGTATGCCAACAATTTGTTTGTTGTAAAAAAGTAGTCCAGAATTTACAGCAATATTATTGTAATAAGCAATATAAAGTTCAGTTTTTGGGCTACTTATTAAGTTTTTTATTTCTTCTGAGGTAAATTCAATTTTTAGCTTGTTTTGTACAATTTTAATCCAATTTGTAATATCGTTGTTGGTTTCTATTTCTTTTATTATGAGTTCATTAACTGTTGTTTTTGAATAGTAATTATTTAAGTTAATAGCCATAGCTTCCCAAACAGCAATTTTTTTTATTCCATAATTCGACAAGGTGGTTTTGCAAGGTTCGTATTCGTTATTGAAAATAATTATGTCTGCAATGTTTTTATTTTCAATTTGTTGCAAAATTTCGTTTAGTTCAGGCTCTAATAAAATTTTATTTATACCATATACAAAATTAGGCCAAGAGTTTTTTTTGTTAAATGTTGATTTGTAGTATTTTGTGCTAATCATTTTGCAATTGTTAAGTTTGCAAAAATGCTCGTACAATTCAAAATGGTTTTCAAAAATTGCTTCGGAAATTTTTAAATTATTCATTGTATTTATTTTTAAAAATTTCTTTAAGTTTTAGTTTGTCAATTTTCCCATTCGACGAGTACGGAATTTCTTTAATATCAATAAAATATGATGGTACCATATAATGAGGCAAAATTTCTGAAAGTTGCTTTTTTAGAATTTCCGATTTTATATTTAAGTTTTGTACAAATGCAATAATATGCTGAATATTAAGTATTTCTATGGTAATTATTACGCTTTCATTGTTTGGAAGCAATTTTTTTAAATTAAAAGAAATATCGCCTAATTCAACCCTATGTCCTTGAATTTGAATTTGAGAATCGGCTCTACCTACATATATTAAATCGCCACTTTCCGACTTAAAAACAATATCCCCTGTTTTGTAAAATACTGTATTATTGATTGTTATAAAAGTTTTTGCGTTTAATTCTGGTAAGTTTAAATAACCATCGCATACTTGATTACCACTAATACACAAAATACCGTTTTCGCTGGTTTTTACAATATTGTTATTATCATCAACAATTATAGCAATATTATCGCCAAAAGGCTTTCCAATAGATAGGTTGTCGTTTTTTGCTTCGTTTTCGGAGTTTCTTTTCCATATATATTCGGTGCAAACTATTGTTGTTTCGGTTGGTCCAAAACTGTTTATTATTGTGGCATTTGGTACACAATGTTGCCATTCTTGCATAAGCGATTTTGTAAGAGCTTCGGCAGCAAAAAGCATATATTTTACGCTTGGTAAATTAATTTCTTTAAAATATGGTTTTAGTAAACTAACTGTTGATGGTACTGCACTTACAAAAGTTATATTGTGTTTTTTAATAGCTTTGTAAATATTTAAATGTTTTATTCCTGTTTTTTTTGGAGTATAAAGCGATGCACCTAAAGAAAGTGGAATTATATATGATTTTACTGAAAAATCAAATGTTAGTTCAAACGATTGTAGAAATTTGTCGGTTTCGTTTATTTTGTAGCCTAAATTTATAAAATTATTGTAAAATGTATTTATGTTTTTAACTGAAATAGGAACTCCTTTTGGTATTCCGGTGCTACCAGATGTAAATAATATGTAGCTTAAGTCGGTATTATTATATTTTGACAAATTAATTTCTATTTTGTCCGATTTTAGTTTTAAGGTGTTTATTTTTTTTATATTTATTAAATTTGAGTACAAGCTAATATTTTCGGTTGTATTTAAAATTATTTTTAAGTTTAATTGGTTTATTATTTCTTGGTTTCTTTCAATTGGTACGTTTATACTAAGTGGCACAAAGGCACAGCCACTAAACCATACAGCATATATTGATGCAAAAGTGTCGAAATTGTTATCGGCAATAATGCCAATTATTTCATTTTCTTGTGTTTTTATTTTTTCTATTTCTGATATTATTGCTGTTATTTTTTTTCCAAAATCGGCATATTTATAACTTATTTCATCAATAAAAAAAGCTTCTTTATTGCTAAATTTTTCAATAGAATTTAGTGTTTTTTGGAGCATTTACCTTTTAATTATGTGTTTCCCAATTAATTTTAATAAAACGAAGTAAAGATATTCAGTTTTAACTATTTTTTGAGCAGAAATATTAAATTCTTCAATTGGTATTCTCTGAAAATTGTTTTTAATGCTGTCTAATTTTATTCCGGCTGTTCCAAAACTAATTTCTATGTGTTGTTTTATGGCTTCAAAAAACTCATTCGATACTTCAAAATCGGTAAAAGGGAACGAAAACGATTTGTGTTTAATATTAAAATTTTCTTGTAAATAATTTATTGAACTTATTGTTTCGGTAATTTGTTCGTTTGTGCTTAAATTGTTGTATTGCCTATGATTAGAGCTATGAGAGCCAATATCAAAGCCTTTATTTAGTAACCAATGTATTTGTTCTGAGGTTAAATAAGGCTTTTTAGTTTTCAAAAAATTATCAAAATTTATATCAAATAATTTAGCTAAATCGTTAATTTTTTCTTCGCTATAATTATTCTTTAAAATGTTTGTTGTGTCTGCCAATGTGCTGTTATTTGATAAATTACGCATAAATTTATCGTAAACCAAACTAGCTTTTAGTTTGTAAAATAATTTTTTATTATCAATAAAACTTGTGTTTACAAAAAATGTGGCAGGAATACCTTTTTTTAATAAAATTGGGGCAATAATTTCGTAACATTCTTTAAACCCATCGTCGAAAGACAGAAAAAAATATTTCTTTTTTTGCGATAAGTTATTGTTTATTAAATCGTTTAAGCTAATAGGAGCGAAGTGCTTTAAATAAAAATCTAATTCGTTTTCAAATTGTTTTGTATTTCTATGAAAGTATAAATGTTTTATATGTGGTAAATTTTCATTGCTAACTATATGATAAAAAGGCATAATAACATTAGTTCCGCTTAATTTAACTAAATTATTAGTGCTGGAGAAATTAGATAAAAAATGAAAGTTTCTTATAAAACTATGTTGCATTTAACAATATATTACTAAAAGTTCAAAGTTAATAATTATTTTGTTATGTAAATTATTGTTATTTATCATTTATTTATTACGTTTGTTAATATTGTAT
>DYMG01000004.1:20275-57440 GCA_020721655.1 Paludibacter propionicigenes
GTAACACTAAATTACGGTAATTTTTTACAAGTTACTTTCGATTTTATTATAGTTGCATTAGCTGTTTTTATGTTAATTAAAGGAATGAACGCACTGAAGAAAAAAGAAGAAGCTAAAATTCCTGCTAAGCCTGCTGAAATACCTAAAGAAGAGATTCTGCTTACAGAAATACGCGATTTATTGAAAAATAAGTAAATCTACATTTTTTATGAATGAGTATTTTTTGCAATATATTTGGCGGTATAATTTATTCAATAAAATTGAATTTACAACTAATAACGAGCCTATTGAAATAATTTCGGTAGGGCAGTTAAATACCGATAGTGGACCTGATTTTTTTAATGCAAAAATTAAAATTGGCACAACTATTTGGGTTGGAAACGTTGAAATTCACATAAAATCGTCGGATTGGGAACGACACAATCATCAAACCGATAATGCTTATAACAATGTTGTTTTGCACGTTGTAAGCGATTATGATAAAGATATTTGCGACTCAAAAGACAGAATAATACCAACAGTAATTTTAAAATACGACAAAGAAATTGAACTAAGATACATTCAACTTTTGGAAAGTAAATATAAAATTAAATGCGAAAGTGTTATAAATAAGGTAGATGCGTTTACAATATCATCTTGGCAAAATGCTTTAACAATTGAACGATTAAATATTAAAAGCGATATAATATTAGAAAAACTTAAGCAAAATAAATACAATTGGGAAGAAACATTTTACCAAAGCGTGTTTAAGTATTTAGGAATGGGAACTAATTCTGAACCGTTTGAAATGCTTGCAAGATCAATAAATTTAAATGTTTTAGCAAAACACAAAAATAATTTACTAAGTATAGAGGCTCTACTTTTTGGGCAAGCTGGTTTTTTAGAGGAAAATATTATTGATGACGATTATTTTAATTTACTAAAGCGAGAATTTAAAATACTACAAGCCAAATACAGTTTAACCCCAATAGATAAATATTTGTGGAAATTTATGCGACTACATCCTAAAAATTTTCCAAATATACGAATTGCTCAAGCATCAAACTTAATAAACAACTCGACGCATTTGTTTTCAAAAATAATTGAAACACAAAGTGTTACAGAAATAGCAAAATATTTTAGTTTAGCTACTTCCGATTATTGGAAAACGCATTATGTTTTTAATAAACCTTCGGAATTTAAGGTTAAAAAAATAGGCAAATCAACAATTGATGTTCTAATTATAAATGTAGTTGTTCCGTTTTTATTTGTTTATGGGAAAAATAAAAATTTACCCGAGTATATTGATAAATCTATTGCTTTTTTAGAACAAATACCTCCAGAAAAAAATTCAATAATAAAATATTGGGAAAGTTTAAACATTAAGGCAAAAAATTCTTTCGATTCGCAAGCCTTAATTCAATTACATAATAAATATTGTATTGAAAACAGATGCCTAAATTGTAGAATAGGCAATAAAATTTTATTGAAAACAATTTAATCTTAGCTGATTTTATTATTTTCAATAGCTAAAAGGGTTTGCTTAATCTCAAGTCCACCGGCATAGCCAACCAATTTACCATTTTTGCCAATAACTCTGTGGCACGGAATTATTATTGGTATAGGATTTTTATTGTTGGCATTTCCAACTGCTCGTACAGCTTTTTTGTTGTTTATTAGTTGTGCAATTTCTGAATACGATTTGGTTTGCCCATAAGGAATGTTAATTAGTTTGTTCCACACTTTAATTTGAAAGTCGGTTCCTGTAAAGTTTAGTGGTATTGTAAATTGTTTCAATTTTCCATCGAAATACTTGTTTAGTTGAAAAATTGTGTCATCAATAATATCGTTTGAATTTTCTTTAATATTAAAATTATCATCAATAAATTTTATTGATACTAAAGCCGATTTTGTTGCAGTAAGTTGCAAAAAACCTATTTTAGAGTTTGTAATTTTAGTGAAATACAAGTTTTTGTGTTTTTATAATTTTAGTGTCATCAATAATGTTTAAGATGTATATGCCTTTGTAATTATTTGTAAATAAGTGCGTTTCTGAACTAATTATGTTTTTTGAAATTATAATTTTTCCAGTAATATCGAATAAATTTGCTTTCATATTTTTTACTTTTGAAATGTTGTGATTTATTATAATTTCGTTATTTGTGTTCAATATAGAAATATTGCTTGTTTGTAAGGCGTTTATGTTTGTATGACTTGCTAAGCAAGTATCAATAAAATCGGTAATATAAGCAATATCAAGGTGTCGGTAATTTTTATCTGGACAAACAACATAATAACTTGGTGTTCCAATAACATTGTATAAGCTCAATACAGAATCGTTTCCAATTGTAGAGAACATAGGGTAGGTTATTGGTCCGAAATCGTTTTTAAACTGCTCAATATCAGTACTATCGCCATAATACGATTCTATTCCCATAACTAAAACATTTGGGTTGTAATTTTGGTAAATAGTGTCTATACGAGAAGCGTTTTGCATACAAGAAGGGCATCCTACCGAATAAAAATTTAGCAAAACTGTTTTTCCTGCATTTAATTGTTCGTATAAATTATATGTGTTTCCATAAATGTCGGTTTGTACAAAGTTTGGGGCTTGCGAGTTCGCATTAATTATGCTTAAAACAGATGTTAGTAGAAGTATTAGTTTTTTTATCATAAAACAAAAGTAAAAAAATGAAATTAGAATTGTATTTTTTGGCTAAGTAAAAAAATTAGTAATTGTAAATTTTTCTGAATTTTTTTGTCCAATAATAAATTTATCGCCAATTTTAAGCCAAGCGTGTGCTTTTAATTTTTGTTGCTCGTTTTTTAAAACTCCAAAATATATGGTAGATTCTATATCTAATTTTTTTAATAAAAGTTTAGTTGTAAGTGCTTCTTCGAAACAATTAGTTCGCCAAAAGGAGTATTTGCTAACTCTTTTAACGTTTTTAAGTACTGTTTTTACTGTGTTTTCGTTGAATGTGTTTTGTGAAGTATTTATACCTTGTTTTCCAATTTTATTTGCATAAAAAGAGGTGCTGAAAAATTTAATTAATATACGCACTTTTATTGATGTTAAAAGGGCTTTAATTAGATTATTTCGTTCAAAATTACCTAGTTTGTAATATTTTTTAATATTTTTTAAAATCAATATTTTTAAGTTTTTATTTTCAACAAATTTAATAAATTTAATTTAGTTGAGTAATAAAATTAATGTTTACATAATTTTAAGTTAGTATTCGGTAAATACTTTTGCAATATGAAAATAAATTTCTTTTTACTGAAGAACAAAATTCTTTTTGCGAATTCAATTCTAATTTTTTTCTATTTTATATTAATTATTATTTTAATTCAACATAAAAATGAAGGTGATAATATTGTTGGCTTTCAAAGAAAAATATATGAGCTTAATTCGTTTATTGGTAGTGATTTAGATGCTATAAATTTATTTATGTTAAACGATAATATTAATGCAGATTTGTACAAGTATAATATTACAAAAAATATAATTACCCATAATAAGTTTGTTAAGAAAACAGATGTTTTAAGTAGTGAAATAAAACAAAATATTTATTACTCTGGTAATTATAAAGTTAAAATTGATTTTTTAGTTAGCCTTCAAGAAAATAGAACTTATGTTTTTAATTCACTTTTACAATTTCAAATAAAAAGGGGGTTTTCCGACTATGGTTACGAGGGTAATATGAGAAATTCAATTCATTTTGTTGAAAATAACGATTTGCTACCTCTCTATAAAACGCTTATGTTTAGACGGCATGAAAAAGATTATATTATACGAAAAAATTATGAGTATATTCATAAATTAGAAGAATTGTATAATAAAACTATTAAGCAATTAAATTCAAAAACACAGGTGTATAGTAAATTGTACGATTACAACAAATGGTTTATGCAAATAGTAAAACTTGATTCAAATATATCAATAGAAAAAAATAGACTAAATTATTATGATGAAAAAATAAAAAAAACAATTACAGATATAAATAGTTTAATTGAATCTACAAACCAAAAAATAAAGAAAGAAAATACTTATATAATTTTAAAATTGGCAATTTCATTTATTTTGATAAGTATTATTCTAAATTGGATTATTGCACATCACATATCAAAAAAACTTCATAATTTAAACATTGCAATAAAAGATTTTATTGCTAACGATTATTTAATTCCGAGCAAATTTAATTATGAAATAAAACATGATGAAATTGGTGAAATTATAACTAATTTTTTCAAGTTAGAAAGTCAAATTATTGGGTATATAAATAATTTTAATGTTCAATTATCACAAAGAACAAAGGAAATTGAATTACAAAAACTTGTACTTCAAAATCAAAATAAAACAATATTCGATAGTATTAAATATGCAGAATCTGTTCAGAAATCGTTTTTGCCTAAAAATGAGCATCTTAAAAAAGTATTTAGCAGTGTTTTTATGGTTTATATTCCACGAGATATTTTAAGTGGCGATTTTATTTGGACAAGAACCATACAAACTAGAACAAAGAATTTATCTTTTGCAATTTTAGGCGATTGTACGGGGCACGGAATACCTGGAGCAATGATTAGTATGGTTGCAATTACATCAATAAACGAAATAATATTACATAAGCAAAAATATAGTACAGATACAATATTAAATAAACTAAATAATAAATTTATTGAACTTTTTCAAGAAGAAAGTAACCAATCAATAATGTATGAAGGTGTTGATATTGGTGTTATTTTAGTTGATAATAATGAAAATAAATTGGAATATGCTGGAGCCAATATTGACTTGCTTCTTATGAGAAAAGGGAATGTGGAGGTAATAAGTGGTAATAAAATTTCGGTTGGAAGAACAAATAATATTGATTTTAAATTTACTAAAACATCTATAAATATACAAAAAAACGATATGTTATATCTGTTTTCTGATGGTTTTCAAGATCAATTTGGTGGAGAGTTAAATAAAAAATATAAGCGAAAAAATTTGCATCATTTTTTAAAATCTATTCACAATAAAGATGTTGAGGTGCAAAAAAATGAAATTGAAACTGAATTCCAGAAATGGAAAGGAGATTATTTTCAGGTTGATGATATTTCTGTTTTGGGTATTAAAATTTAATAATCTTTTAACAAACTTGTTCGTTTTAAATTTTTAGATGTTAGAGGGTAAAATAAATAATAAACAATTGTGAATAAAATAGTTGCAATAGGTGATATGGCGAAAATTAAAAAGATTAAATAATATTTGAAAATTCGTATTAAAGGTAATCGGTTTGTATTTCCGGCTTTTCCTTTCGATAAAATTTTATTTGCCCAAATATTAAAAATACGTTTAGCATTTGTTTCGCTAATTTTTAATGCAAAATTAATAGGAACGCCGCCAATTTTAACTATTTCTGTTTGTAAATTGCCAAAGGTGTTATTTTTAAAAGCTTCGGTAATTAAATTTCCATATTTTTCAGATTCTACTATTTCTTTATTAGAAACGCCTGCATTTGGTAAGTTTTTGTACGGACCTTTTTCTCCTGTAAACATCCATTTCATTATTGTTAACACGCTTATTAAATTATTGTGTTTGTCAACAAAAACAATGTTCCCAATGTGGTTGGCTTGCAATTGTCGCAATTTTATTGATACATTTTTGTGTGCCATAATCCACATATTTCTGGCTCCAATAACAGTTAAAACTTTCGTGTTTTCAAGCATTTTGGAGTATTTTTTTTCGTTTAAAAAGCTCCAAAAAGGTATTGATGGCGATAAGTACCAAACTTGATACGCTAAAATTATTAAATCGTATTTAGTTTTCTCAAAATCAATGTGTTTTAATTCGCAATTTATACCTAAAACACTTTCTGGCATTACATCAAAAAATTCATCGCTACTCCAAGGAAAGTTGTACTTTTTAACTGGTTCAATATTTTTATATGTTATGTGGTATTCGTTATTAGATAATGGTTTTAGAATGTTTGTTAGTAAATCTTTTAGTTGTCCCGATTGTGAATAATATACAACTAGTATTTCTTTCATTTTTATTTTGTTTTTCTTAAAATTATTTTCGTTATTTCTGGTCTTATTCCTATTCTGCCAAGTAAGCCAATAAATCCTAAGCCTTTGTTTACATATAAATATTGTTTTTTATGCTTGTACAAGCCTCCCCATTCTTTATATTTTAAACTAACAGGCGACCATTGAAAATTTCCAAATTTAATTCCGGCTTGCATTGCATGTGTGTGTCCCGATAAGGTTAATTCTATATTAGTTTTGTCGGTAATTTTTTCTTTCCAGTGCGATGGGTCGTGGGAGAGGAGTATAACAAAATTGTTTGAACTAGTGTTTTGCAAAGCTTTGGTTAAATTGCCAAATTGAGAAAAAGGTGGTTTACCCCAATTTTCTACTCCAGCAATAATAATTGAATCTACGTTTTTTTGTATAGATATATTGCTGTTTAATAGTAGTTTAAAACCAATTTGGGAGTGTTTGTTTTTTAGTTGAATTAAATTATTGTTTTTGTCTGATGTGTTTTTCCAAGGGAAATAGTCGCCATAATCGTGGTTTCCAAGTATAGATAATTTGCCATCTTTAGCTTTTAGTTTTAAGAATGTGTTTTCGAAACCATCAACTTCGTTTGCGGTGTTATTAACCAAGTCGCCTGTAAGGACTATTAAATCGGGGTTTTCCGAGTTTATTATTTCAACAGCTTTATTTATCCCTTTAGTATTTTTTAGCATACTACCTAAGTGTATATCAGATATTTGTATTATTTTATATCCGTCGAAATTAGATGGTAAGTTATCGAAAAATATTTCTTGTTTTTGTATTTTGTAGTTGTATTTGTTAAAAATAATTCCGTGAAGAATAAATAAAAAAATAATTGCAGATATTGACATTCCAATTTTAGAAATAATTGAATAACGATTTGTAAATAAGCTTATTATATCTTCAAAAATATGGAATACTGAAATGTTTATTTTTGGAATGTAAAAAAGTATAAACAATGTAATAAATAAATAAAAAATGTAAAATGAATATTCGTTTGAGCTAATATTCATTTTGTATAAACCTGTTAAAAATACTAATATTAAAATGGTAGGAATACTCCAATATAATATTTTAAATAGTATTTTGTTAAAAAAAACGGCATTAAAACTTAATTTTATAGCTTTAAATGTGTAAAAATCAATAGAAAGTATTAGTGCAAATATTAAGAGTGTTATTATCAAAATTTTCATTTATTTGTTAAATATTTATTCATTTGTTAAATAATAACGAAGGTTCTCGTTTGTTATTAATTTGTTTGTGAAAAGTTCGTTAACGCTTGTAAAAGCACCATTTTTTGAGCGGTAATCTATTATTTTTTTTGCTTCTTCGTATGTAATATAAGGATGGTTAGAGAGTTCTTGTTTGTCGGCAAAATTTACGTTTATTTTTAAAATATTTAAGCGGTTTACAAGCAATCCTAATTTCATTGTTAAATAGTTTTCTTCGCTTATTCCATAAACTTCGTTAAGTTGTGTAAGAGAAACATATCCGCCCAATATTTGGCGATATTTAAGTATTCTTTCGGCAGTTTTTGTGCCAATTCCTTTTACTTGGTCGAGTTGTTCTAATGTTGCTGAATTTAAATCGAGTTTGTTTTGTTGTAAATTGCTTTCATTTAGTTTTTCGCCTATTATAGGTTCTATTTGAATAAAAGAAGATAATTCTTGATATTTTTTATCGTCTATTACAAAAATTTTCTTGAGGTCGTTTTTTGTTTTAATTCCTCCAGATTTTTTAATGAAATTTACTATAATTTTTGTTTGTTTTTCTGAAAAACCAAAACTTTGCCATTCTGCTTCTGTTGCGGTATTTGGATTAAAATTGTGATAGTTGTTTTTCTTTTTTTTATTGTATGTTGATGTGTAATTTTTGTCGTAATTATTATATTTATTATAATATTTTTGCTTATAAATAGAATCACGAAGTTTTTGTTCCGCTAAATATTTGGTATCGTCAATTAATTTTTGATTGGTTTGCTGTTTTTCAAAAATATTTAGTTCTTTTTCAAATTTAGTAAAGTTTGGCTTTTCTTCAGATATTGATGCTTCAATATAATATATAAATGTGAAGAACAATATTATTAACAAAACAATATATAAAATACCTCGTCTTTCTTGTTTTGTGAAACTGAACTTTTCCATTTAAATTTAGCGTTTTATAAAGTTTAAATATTGTTTGTAATTTACATGTTTTTTGTTAGTGAATCTACAACTTTAAATTGTTTAAAAAAAGTAGCTGCAAAAATTCTTAAAACAGTATAAGAAGGAACAGCTAAAATCATTCCGGCAATACCGGCAACACTTCCTGCCGAAATAATTACTAAAAAAATTTCTAAAGGGTGTGCTTTTACACTGTTTGAGTATATAATAGGTTGTATTATAATGCCATCGAGCAATTGAACAATTAAAAAAACTAAAGCAACAAAGCCAATAATTGGTATTATTTGGTTAAGTTCTAAATTTAAATTTATTGCTATTGATAGAATTAGTCCAAAACTTACTGCAATAATTGGACCTACGTAAGGAATAATGTTTAGCATTCCGGCAAACAATCCAATTACAATAGCATGCTGAAATTCAATTCCTACAATTAATAATCCAATAGTAATAAGTGTTGAAATAATAAAAACATCAATAAAAAGTCCAATAAAATAGCGTGTTAACAGTTGTTGAATGCTTAGCATTGCGTGTTTAATTTTATTGTCGTATTTATCTGGAACAACAAGCAAAATGCTTCTGTAAAATAGTTTTTCATCTTTAATGAAGAAAAATGCAATGAAAGAAATTGCGAAAAAACCCATAAAAACATTACCAATTATTGAAGAAAATGTTGAAAAAATTGACTGAAAAAATTCCGGATTTAGTATTAGTCGCAATTTGTTGGATATGTACGTGTTAAAATCGGTTCCTTCGGTGTTTACTTGATAAAATGTTTTTTCAATAAAATTTATAGGTTCTTTAAAAACTATTTCAACTCTGTTTATATTAAAACTTGAAAATACTTCTATTTCGTTTGCAATTATTGGAATAAAAACAGATATAGCAGAAAGTATTATTCCCCAAATAACTAAAAGACTTATAAAAGCTTTAATTGAACTATTTAATTGAAATTTACCTATTTTAATTTTTGAAAGTAACTTGCTTATTGGCGATGCAATTAATGATATTACAAAAGCAATTATCACATAAATTACTATACTGCTAAAAATCCAGCATAAATAAGCTAATAGGAGTAAAGAGGTGGCAGTGTACCAATGGCTGTTTTTAATTTGCGATAGCATATAATTTTGTTTAATCGGCAATTACATAAATATCGGCTAAATTTCTACCATAACCATCATAATCTAAGCCATATCCAACAATAAAATCGTTAGGAATATCGAAAGCAAAAAAATCTATATTTATATCTTTTTTATAGGCTTCTGGCTTAAACATTAAGGTTACAACAATTATCTCTTTTGGTTCGTAACCTTTTAATTGTTTAATAATATTTTCTAGAGTAATTCCGGTATCAACAATATCTTCAATAATAATAACAGTTTTTCCTTCAATATCTTCATTTATACCAATTAACCTTTTTACATTTCCTGTACTTCCGGTTCCTTGGTACGAAGCTAATTTTAAGAATGTTATTTGGCTTGGAACTGTAATTTGTTTGTATAAATCAGATGCAAACATAAATGAACCATTTAAAATACCTATAAAAAGAGGGTCTTTATCTTTTAAAAAAGCATTTAATTTATTAGCCATAAGAGTAATTCTTTCTTGAATTTGTTCGGCTTTTATGTATGGTTTAAATTCTTTATCAAGTATTTTTATTTTCTGCATAGTTAAAAAGTTTTTATTCAAAAGTAGTTGAAAGTTTATAAAGTTGAAAGTTTATAAAGTAAAATTTTAAATCTATTTTTGAGGAAAAAAAGAAATGAAACCAATTGTTAGTATTATTATGGGTAGCACTTCCGACTGGAAAGTTATGGAAAATGCAGCAAAACTGTTCGATGAATTAGAAATTCCTTTTGAAATTAATGCTCTTTCGGCACATCGAACACCCGAAAAAGTTGAAGAATTTTCTAAAAATGCTGAAAACAGAGGGGTTAAAATAATTATTGCCGCAGCCGGAATGGCAGCCCACTTACCGGGTGTAATTGCTGCAAATACAACACTTCCGGTTATAGGAGTTCCAATTAACGCTTCGCTTGATGGTATGGACGCTCTTTTAGCAATTGTACAAATGCCTCCGGGTATTCCTGTTGCTACTGTTGGAATAAATGCATCGCTAAATGCCGCTTTACTTGCTGTACAAATGCTTTCGCTCGATAATGCTGAAATTGCAACGAAATCGAAAAAATATAAAGAAAGTTTAAAAAATAAAATAGATAAAGCAAACCAAGAATTTGCTAACATAAAATTCAAATTTAAAACAAACTAAAGTTGATAAATAATAATAAGTTCACAGTTAAAACATTTAATATTAAATTAGAAAATTGTACATTGTGAACTAATTTTTTTTATATTTTATGAAAGTAGATATATTATTAGGACTGCAATGGGGAGACGAAGGCAAAGGTAAAATTGTAGATTACCTTTCACAAAAATACGATGTAATTGCTCGCTTTCAAGGCGGTCCAAATGCCGGACATTCATTAGAATTTAATGGAATAAAACACGTTTTACACACAATTCCTTCAGGTGTTTTTCACGATAAAACTATAAACATAATTGGCAACGGTGTTGTTATAGACCCAATTTTGTTTAAAAAAGAAGTGGAAGAACTAATAAATTTAGGCGTAAATCCTTTTGAAAATGTTGTTATTTCAAAAAAAGCTCATATTATAATTCCATCGCATAAAGCTTTAGATTCGGCATCGGAACAAGCAAAAGGTAAAAACAAAATAGGCTCAACTTTAAAAGGAATTGGTCCTACTTATATGGATAAAACCGGAAGAAATGGTTTAAGAATTGGAAATATAACCGAACCAAACTTTAAAGAAAAATATAACGACTTAGTATTAAAACATAAAAATATTTTAAAACAATTTAATTTCGAATTTAATTCTGAGGAAACAGAACCACAGTTTTTTGAAGCAATAGAATTCCTCAAAAAATTTGAACATATAAACAGCGAATTTGAAATAAATTCGTTGCTTAATCAAAATAATAAAATATTGGCAGAAGGAGCACAAGGCTCTCTTTTAGATATTGATTTTGGTACATATCCATTTGTAACATCATCAAATACAGTTAGTGCTGGTGCTTGTATAGGTTTGGGCATTGCTCCAAGTAAAATTGGTAAAGTTTATGGCATTTTTAAAGCTTATGTTACTCGAGTTGGTAGTGGTCCGTTTATAACAGAACTTCACGACGAAGTAGGCTCAGAAATTAGAAGCATTGGAAAAGAATATGGTGCAACAACCGGCAGACCTCGTCGTTGTGGTTGGATGGACTTAGTTATACTAAAATACGTGGTTATGATTAACGGAGTTACCGATTTAATAATGACAAAAAGCGATGTTTTAGATAGTTTTGAAACTATTAAAATTGCTACCGCATATATTAAAGACGATGTAATTTCTGAAAATATGCCTTTTGATATTGAAGGTTGGAAACCAATTTATAAGGAAATGAAAGGTTGGAATTGCAAAACATCTGACCTTAAAAATGAAAAAGAAATGCCTGCAGAAATGAAAGATTACATTTCTTTTATTGAGCAAGAAACTGGTGTTAAAGTTTCAATTGTTTCATTGGGACCAGACAGAGAGCAAACAATTTGCAGATAAACAATCTGATAATTTAAAAACAAAAAAGCCTTTCAAAATTTTGAAAGGCTTTTTTCGTATTTATAAAATCGTATTATTTTTTATTTTCGTTCTCTAATTGAGTTTTCAAATCGGCAAGAGCAGAAACATCACCTAATGTTGTTTTTTCCATTACCATATTGTTGTTATTATTGTTACCTGAATTTCCTTTTTTAGATTTTCCAGAGTTAGAAGTAGCTTTTTTAATATCTTCTTTTCTTTCATCTTCAAAAATTCTACTGTGAGAAACAATAATTTTTTTACCTTCTTTAGAGAAATCAATAACTTTAAATTCTAATTTTTCTTCTATTTTAGAGGCAGTACCGTCTTCTTTTACTAAATGTTTTGGAGTTGCAAAACCTTCTACACCGTAAGGAAGAGAAACTACAGCACCTTTTTCTGTAAGTTCAATAATTGTACCTTCATGAACAGTTCCTACTGCAAATAAATCTTCAAATACGTCCCAAGGATTTTCTTCAACTTGTTTGTGTCCTAAACTTAGTCTGCGGTTTTCTTTATCGACTTCAAGAACCATAACATCTAAAGTTTGTCCTATTGAAGTAAATTCTGCTGGGTGTTTAACTTTTTTAGTCCAAGAAAGGTCTGAAATATGAATTAAACCATCAATACCCTCGTTTAGTTCTACAAAAATACCAAAGTTTGTAAAGTTACGAACTGTAGCTACGTGTTTAGAACCTACGGCATATTTTTGTTCAATATTTTCCCAAGGGTCAGGAGTAAGTTGTTTAATTCCTAAAGACATTTTTCTTTCATCTCTTTCAAGAGTTAAAATAACTGCTTCTATTTCATCGCCAACTTTCATAAAATCTTGTGCTGTTCTTAAGTGTTGAGACCACGACATTTCTGATACGTGAACTAAACCTTCTACACCAGTTGCTATTTCAATAAATGAACCATAATCGGCAATAACAACAACTTTTCCTTTAACTTTGTCGCCTACTTTTAAGTCTGGGTCTAAATTATCCCAAGGGTGAGGAGTAAGTTGTTTTAAGCCTAAGGCAATTCGTTTTTTATTATCGTCGAAATCTAAAATAACCACATTAATTGTTTCGTCTAATTTAACAATTTCGTCTGGGTGGTTAATTCTACCCCAAGATAAGTCTGTTATGTGAATTAATCCGTCAACCCCACCTAAATCAATGAATACTCCGTAAGAAGTAATATTTTTAACAGTTCCTTCAAGAACTTGTCCTTTTTCTAATTTAGAAATTATTTCAACTTTTTGTTGTTCTAATTCTGCTTCAATCAATGCTTTGTGCGATACAACAACGTTTCTAAATTCGTTATTTATTTTAACAACTTTAAATTCCATTGTTTTTTCAACATAAACATCGTAATCTCTAATTGGTTTAACATCAATTTGAGAACCCGGTAAAAATGCTTCTATTCCAAAAACATCTACAATCATACCGCCTTTTGTACGACATTTAATAAACCCTTTAATAATTTCATCTTTTTCAAGAGCTTCGTTAACACGATCCCAAGAACGCATTGCTCTTGCTCTTTTGTGAGAAACAATCAACTGTCCATTATTGTCTTCTTGTGTTTCAACTAAAACTTCAACTATATCACCAATTTTTAAATCTGGATTATAACGAAATTCGTTAGCATTGATAATTCCTTCTGATTTGTAGCCTATGTTTACTACAACTTCACGTTTGTCTATAGATACAACTTTACCATTAATAACTTCATTTTCTACTATTGTAGATAAAGTTTCATCGTAAATTTGCTCTAATTCTTTTCTTTGATTGGCTTTGTAAGAATCGTCGCGATTGTTTAAAATATCCCAATCAAAATCTAAGTCAATTTCTTCCTTAGTTTTTGCATAAACTCGAACCTTTTTTTCAATTGGTTCTTCAACAATTACAGGAGCTTCTTCTGCAACAGAAGCCTCTTCTTTTAATTCAACATTTTCGACTACTTCGTCTTGAATGTCGTTTGTTTCATTTTCACTCATAAATAAATTTTTAAACAAATTAATAAGTTAGACATTATGTTATATAAATTGAGGTGCAAAAGTACTATTTTTTTATTAAAATCAATATGTTTTTTTTATTTTTATGCGTGCAATCGAAAAAGGTTATTTTATTTTGGATTAGACCTAATAGGTTTTAGTTAATTACTGATAATGCGACAGTTAAAATAGTTAGACTTTTCAAAATTAAACCTGTTAGGTCTGTTTATACTGCACTCTTTATTTTACTGCTATTTTGTTTCTAATATGCACGTTTTTAAGTGCATAATATAATGTTTTCTTTTAATCTTATTTTTTTGTAAATAATTCTTTTTTCATATTAAAATCTACATTACTTTTATAGCTTATATTTTTCGAAAAAATTAGAGATAAATAACGTATGAAAAAGTTTGATGCTATTCAAAATTACGAAAATACAAAAAAAGCAATTGGCTATGTTTCTCGTAAAGTTGCAACACAAAATGACTACGACCGTATTGGCTTTATGTCGGGTTTAGAAGTCCATCAACAAATATTAACAAAAAACAAACTATTTTGCCGTTGTCCTGCCGGAGTTTTTAGCAAAAACAATGAGTTCGATGCCGAAATTATAAGGCATATGCGTCCAACACTTTCTGAATTAGGTGAGTACGATGGCACAGCGTTAATGGAGTTTAGAACTAAAAAAGAAATAACATATAGAATTAGCAACAAAAACACCTGTACTTACGATATTGACGACACTCCACCTTTTCCAATAAATAGAGAAGCTTTAGAAAACGCCTTGCAAATATCGTTGTTGTGTAAATTTAATATAGTTGGAGAGGTTCATATTACACGAAAACAATATTTAGACGGAAGCATACCTGCCGGATTTCAGCGAACAGCAATTTTAGGTGTTGAAGGCGAAATTCCTTTAAAAAACAAGAAAGTTAGGTTAATTCAACTAAGTATTGAAGAAGACAGTTGTAGAGAAATTTCTGATATCGGACACAAGCGAGTGTACAAAACCGACCGTTTGGGAATGCCGCTAATTGAAACAGTTACATACCCCGATATGGTTAACCCAAATGAGGTAAAAGAAGCCTGCGATTATATTCGATTTTTAAATAGAAGTACCGATAAGGTTAGAACAGGTCAAGGTGCTGGCAGACAAGATGTTAATGTTAGTTGTAAAGGAGGAACTCGTATAGAAATAAAAGGCGTATCGCACACAAAGTGGATACCAGAACTTACACATGTTGAGGCATTTCGCCAATGGGCTTTATTATCAATAAAACAAGAGCTAAATAAACGCATTTCAAACACAAAAAATTGGAAAATTAATTACGAATATCTCGATTTTGATATGTTCGAAATAACTTATGAACCCATTAAAGTAGCAAAAGATAATCAATATAAATTAGTTGCAATAAATTTACCCGAATTTAAAGGCATTTTATCGCATTTTACACAGCCAACAAAAATGTTTGCCGATGAAATTTCCGATAGACTAAAAGTAATTGCTTGCATTGAAAAACCAAATATGGTTCATACAGAAGATTTTGTGTCAATAATATCTGAAATTGATTTAGAAATTATAGTACCAATGCTTAGAGCCGGAAATAACGATGCACAAATTATTTTTTGGGGACCCGAAGATGATATAAAAACTGCAATAGAAGTTGTTGAAGAACGATGTAAAATGGCATTTGTTGGAGTGCCAGAAGAAACAAGGAAATCATTTTTTGATGGTAGTACAATTTTTGAAAGAGTATTACCCGGAGCCGACAGAATGTATCCAGATACTGATAGTGCACCAATTCCATTAGAAAACGAATATATTGAATCTTTATCGAAAAAATTGCCTGTAGAAATAGTTGACCGTTTTGCTCAACTTAAAAAATGGCAAATACCCGAAGATACGTTTACTTATTTATTGAAAAATAATTTAGTGCCATTGATAGAAAAAATAGTAAACGAACTAAAATTTAACCCTCGTTTTATAGGCGTATTTTTAGGACAAAAATTAAAATATGTTGAAGGTCATTATAGAGCATCAGTAGAATTTGAGAATACTTCAATATTTAATCTTTTTAAATTTATAAAAGAAGAGAACTTAAATAAGAACATTGCCGAAATAATGTTACCAATAATTTATCAAAACCCTAAAATGCAGTTAAATTCAGTTCTTCACGATTTAAAATTTAAAAAAAGAACAAAAGACGAAATAATAGCGCCAATAGCATTTTTGCAAAATAAATTTGATGAAATAGGCAAAAACAAACCAAAAGAAGCCCAAATTAATTGGGTTATGGGCGAATTAAGAAAACAAGCTTTGGGAAATATAGACTTAAATGAATTGAGAAAAATAATTCTAAATTCATAATTTAAAATATTAAATAATAGACAATGAATGCAGATTTCTTTCAAGGATACAAAGGAGAAGCCTTAGAGCTTCTAAAAAAATATAATGTTCGAGTTTGGGGACAAGCTGAAATTGATACAACCAGAGGTCAATTTAAAGGTACAGTATTACCTCGTTCAGAAAACGACGACAATAAACACATTGTCGTAAAAGTTATTACAGGTTATAATATTGGGGTTGATGTTTCTACAATTACTAAAATGAAGGAAACAGGTTACAAAAAAGCAAATTACGCAATTCCCGAAAAAGAATTTCCTACAACACCAAACTTGCCAAATGTAAAACTTTTTGGAACTGGAGGCACTATAGCTTCTCGTTTAGATTATAGAACAGGTGCAGTAATTCCAGCATTTTCACCGGGCGAACTTTATGGAGCCGTTCCTGAACTTGCCGATATTTGCAATCTAAATACCGAAAAAGTTTTTGCTGTTTTTTCAGAAAATATGGGTCCAAGCCAATATATGGCTTTAGCAAAAGCAATAGGAAAAGAAATTGAAAAAGGAATAGACGGAATTGTAATTGGACACGGAACTGATACTTTGCATCATACGGCAGCAGCACTAACTTTTATGGTGCAAAATTCTCCTGTACCAATTGTATTGGTTGGGTCTCAACGCTCATCAGACCGCCCAAGTTCCGATGCAGCACTTAATCTTATGCACGCAATGAATGCCGCTGGAAATGGCGACATTGCAGAGGTTATGATATGTATGTTTGGTCCAACTTCCGACGATTACGGATTACTTCACAAAGGAACCAGAGTTAGAAAAATGCACTCATCGTACCGCTCAACTTTTAGAACTATAGGCGACACTCCTTTAGCAATGGTTAACAGATATTCTGTAACTCCAATTAAAAAAGATTATAAACCACGCCGAAAAGATAAAAACGTTCAAATATTACCATTTTTTGAAACAAAAGTTGCAATGCTTTATTATTGGCCAGGAATTCAACCCGATGCCTTAGATTCTTTAATAGATTCGGGATATAAAGGAATTATAATTATAGGAACCGGCTTAGGACACGTAAATAAAGAACTATATCCGGCTATTGAACGTGCAAAAGAAAAAGGAGTTATGCTTTTTATGACACTTCAAACTCTTTGGGGATATGTAAATATGTTTGTTTACGATACAGGGCGAGACCTAATGGCAAAAGGAATTATACCGCTTGGAAATATGCTTCCAGAAGTTGCTTGGGTTAAATTAGGCTGGGTTATGGGACAAACAACCGATCCCGAAAAAGTTAAAGAAATGATGCTAACTCCTATTAATGATGAAATTACAGAGCGTGAACCATACAACGGATACATTGTATTGCAAGGAGGAGTGCCTGAGGTTGAAGAATTTATAAAAAAAGTTAGAAAATAATTTTTTAATCTTTGAAATATAACCCTCAAATTTTTATAAACAATTGCAATAAAATTTCATTGAAAAAAAGTGAAAAATTAACTTAATTTTATGGATTTAAGTTTAGAATTACTAGACCTTTCAGAAAAAATAGAAGGAGAAATAAAAACCGATAACATAACCCGAATTATTTATTCTACCGACGCATCGGCATATAAAGAAATGCCAGATGCCGTAATTTTTCCAAAAAATAAAAACGACATAAAAGAAATAATACTTTTTGCAAATAAGTTTAAAATTCCAATAATTCCACGAACAGCAGGAACATCTTTAGCTGGTCAAGTTGTTGGAAAAGGAATTATTGTTGATGTATCAAAACACTTAACTAAAATTATTGAAATTGATGGGCAAAATAGAACCGTTACAGTACAACCAGGAGTTATTAGAGATGAACTAAATTTAATATTAGCAAAACATAAATTATTCTTTGCCCCCGAAACATCAACCTCAAACCGAGCAATGATAGGTGGAATGGTTGGAAATAACTCTTGTGGAGCACATTCACTAATTCACGGCTCAACTCGCGACCATTTAATATCTGTTAAAGGATTTTTAGCTGATGGTTCTGAAGTGGAATTTGGAGCACTATCAAACGAAGATTTTAAGAAAAAAACAGTAGGAGTAAGGCTCGAAAATAAAATATATAAACAAATAAACAAAATACTTTCTGATAAATTTTTTTTAGCCGAAATAGAAAAAGAATATCCATATAAAGAAATAAAACGCAGAAACACCGGTTATGCACTCGATGTTTTGGCAGAAAGTAGTGCGTTTTCGAATAATAATACAGAATTTAACTTCGCTAAATTAATTGCAGGCTCAGAAGGAACTCTGTTCTTTATAACCGAAATAAAATTAAATTTAACAACAAAATTACCTTTAGAAAAAGCTTTGGTATGTGTACATTTAAATTCGGTAGCCGAAGCTGCTAAAGCAAACTTAATAGCATTAAAACACAAACCAGATGCCATAGAACTTATGGATAAAGATATTATGGATTTGAGTAAAGAAAATATAACTCAAAAAAATAATAGATTTTTTATAAATGGCGACCCCGGTGCAATTATTATTGTGGAATTTTTGAGAACATCGAAAGAAAATATTCTTGAAGAAGCAAAGGCAATGGAATTGGAAATGAGAGAAAATAATTTAGGATTCGATTTTCCAATTATTTGGGGTAATGATATTAATAAAGTTTGGGATGTGAGAAAAGCAGGTTTAGGCTTGTTGGCAAACATTCCGGGCGATTTGAAAACAGTTCCTGTAATTGAAGATACAGCAGTTCGTCCGGCAGATTTACCAAATTATTTAGTAGATTTTCAAAATATTTTAGATAAACACAATTTAAAATGTGTGTATTACGCTCATATAGACACAGGCGAATTACATTTTAGACCATTAATAAATCTAAAAACAATCGAAGGTCAAGAAGTTTTTCGTGATGTAGCCGAAGACGTTGCAAAACTTGTTAAAAAATATAAAGGCTCATTAAGCGGAGAACACGGCGATGGAAGGCTTCGTGGAGAATTTATTCCTCTTATGTATGGCGAAAAAATTTATAATACTTTTAGGGAAATTAAAAAACTTTGGGACACAAACAACATTTACAATCCCGGAAAAATTATAGATACACCACCAATGGACTCATTTTTACGTTATAACGCTGAAAAAGAGATACCTCAAATTGATACAATTTTTGATTTTTCTGCAACTCAAGGAATTTTAAGAGCTGCTGAAAAATGTAATGGCTCTGCCGATTGTAGAAAAACACACCTTTCGCAAGGAACAATGTGCCCAAGCTACCAAGCAAGCAAAAACGAAAGCCAAACAACAAGAGCCAGAGCAAATATATTACGCGAATTTTTAACTAACTCTAAACAAAAAAACAAATTCAATCATAAAGAAATTTACGATGTAATGGATTTGTGCCTATCTTGCAAAGCTTGTAAGTCTGAATGCCCAAGTAATGTTGATGTAGCAAAACTTAAAGCCGAATTTTTACAGCATTATTATGACGAAAATGGAGCACCTCTTCGCTCAAAATTGATTGCAAATATTTCAAAAATAAATAAAATTGTAATTAAATTTAATCCGGTAACAAATTTGTTTTTCAAATGTAAAATAACATCATATTTAATAAACTCATTATTAGGATTTTCAGTTAAACGACAAATTCCACTTTTGCACAAAACAACATTAAATAATTATATTTCAAAAATAAAACAAGAGTCGGGCAAAAATGGAAAAGTTTATCTTTTTGTTGATGAGTTTACAAATTTTAACGATGTAGATTTGGGTATTATTGCAATTAGATTACTTAATAAGCTTGGCTATGAGGTTGTTGTAGAAAAAAATGTGGAAAGCGGAAGAACATACCTTTCTAAAGGATTTTTGCGAAAAGCAAAAGAGCTTGCCAATGAAAACGTTAAACTTTTGAGCAATAAAATAACCAATGAAACTCCATTAATTGGTATTGAACCATCAGCAATACTCACATTTAGAGACGAATACCCCGAACTTGTTGATAAAGAATTAGTAGAAAAATCGAAAGAATTAGCAAAAAATGCTTTAATGATTGATGAATTTTTGGCATCAGAATTTGAAAAAGGCAAATTTTCTACAGAATTATTTACCAAAGAAAAACAACATATAAAACTTCACGGACATTGTCAACAAAAGGCAATAGCATCAACAAAACCAACCATAAAACTATTGTCGATACCAGAAAATTATACTTGCGAAGAAATTCCTTCGGGTTGTTGCGGAATGGCTGGCTCGTTTGGTTACGAGAAAGAACATTACGATTTGTCGATGAAAATAGGCGAATTAGTTCTTTTTCCAAATATTAGAAAAACTGAAGAAAGTATTATAATTGCTGCAACCGGAACAAGTTGTAGGCATCAAATTAAAGATGGTACAAATAGAAAAGCATTACACCCTATAGAAATACTCTATAATGCTATAATACCGAAAGCATTCCTAACTCTTTCGGAAGTTCAATAGGAATTGGACTAAACAGCTATTGCATCGGCATTATACAATTCATTTACTGGACACTATATATTGTTTATATTTGGTATAATTTAGATATATAAAAAGTATTTAAAATAAAAACTAAAATATTAAAAAATAATGTTTGGAATTATCAAAAAATATTTTACTTTTGCACCGCTGTTGGAGAAGTGGCAGAGTGGTCGATCGCGGCGGTCTTGAAAACCGTTGTACTGCGAGGTACCGGGGGTTCGAATCCCTCCTTCTCCGCAAAGAAGCAAAACAGATAAATTTAAATATTTGTTTTGCTTCTTTTTTTAATAGCTTACGGTTGCCACACACAATAAAGATATAACACATTACAAAAAAATAAATTTCAGAATTTTATTTTCGATTTTTGGGGTAAAATATTTTTTGAATAATAAATAAAATTGTACATTTGTGAAAACGTAACTTAAAACATAAAAACATGAAACAATTATTTTTCACATTTAGTTTGCTTTTTGCAGGAAGTTTTTTATCTGCACAAAATCACGAAGTTGTTGCCTCTGCTGGAGGTTACGATACTACAAGTACTGTAAAAATTAGTTGGACAGTTGGCGAAACTGTAACTGAAACAATTACCGATAATAATAATATTGTAACACAAGGGTTTCATCAAACTAATTTGACAGCAACTCAAATTGAAGAAAATTTAATTTATAATGTAAACTTTGCTGTAAATGTTTATCCAAATCCTACAGTTGAATTTGTTAATGTAGAAATTAAAGCTGATAATTTAGAGGAAGTTGTTTATGAATTAAACGACAATAACGGTAAATTGCTTTTAAAAGGTAGTTTTAAAACAAATATTGAAAAAATTAATTTTGAAAATTACAAGCCAAGTGTTTATTATTTAAGAATATACAATAATAAAGGAAATTTTTCTGACACATATAAAATTGTAAAAGGAAATTAATTTGGATAGTATTAAAAAATTATATACCTTTGCAACCTGTTAAAAAAGAAGTTCATTATGTAAAATATATTGCGGGGTGGAGCAGAGGCAGCTCGGCGGGCTCATAACCCGTAGGTCGCAGGTTCGAGTCCTGTCCCCGCTACTAAAAAAGGTTGACGAATATTTGTCAACCTTTTTTATTTTAACCCAAAATCAGCATTAGGAAATGCTAATTCGATTAAGATTTTGTAATTCAGAATTTTTAAAATTCTTCAAACAAAATCTAAGTCGGGGTTACCATCATAAAAGCAATAGTTCAATTTTATAAATCTTCTATTGCTTAATTCAGGTTTACAAAGTGAACTTAATCTAAATTAGAAGTAAGTATTCCAAATTCTATTGTTGGGGAAATTTTATCGTAAAGTATGTTATAAACAGCATTAGTAATTGGCATATAAATGTTAAATTTTTTGTTTATTTCATAAATGCCTTTTACCGCGTAATAACCCTCGGCAACCATACTCATTTCTAATTGAGCCGATTTTACCGAATACCCTTTACCAATCATAGCACCAAAAGTTCTGTTTCTACTAAATTGTGAATAAGCGGTTACTAGTAAATCGCCTAAATAAGCCGAATTTTTAATGTCTCTTGTAATAGGGTGAACGGCATCAACAAATCGCTTCATTTCTTTTATAGCGTTAGAAATAAGAACAGCTTGAAAGTTGTCTCCATAACCTAATCCGTGAGCTATACCAGAGGCTACAGCCATTATGTTTTTTAAAATTGCCGAATATTCTGTTCCAAAAATATCGTCAGAACTTTTAGTTTTAATGTATCTACAAGCAAATAAATTTGATAAAAATTCTGCGTCATCGTCGTTTTTTGCCGATGTTGTAAGGTACGATAGGCGTTCAAGAGCAACTTCTTCGGCGTGGCAAGGTCCGCTAACAACACCAAGTTTATCTAAGGGAACGTCGAAATTAATGTGAAGTAAATCGCAGGTTGTAAAATGCAAGTCGGGAATTATACCTTTTACAGCCGAAACCATAAATTTATTTTTAAAAATATCTTTTTTGCAGTTTTCTAAAGCAATGCCCAAATATGCTGAAGGTATTACTACTATAACCACATCGGCATCGGCAACTGTTTCCTCAATTGAGTTAAATAAGTTTAATTTAGATGTATCTAACTCAACACTAGTTAAATAAGTTGGGTTGTGATGGTGTTCTTTTATATGTTTTAAATCTGATTCTAATCGAATATACCAATTTAGTGTTTCAACATTATTTAATAGTATTTTAACTATTGCTGTAGCCCAACTACCATCGCCAATTACTGCAATTTTTTTCATCGTATTATATTAATTAAGCAATCCAATTTTTAACATCTTCTGGTTTTGGATTTGTTAGGTCCAATTTATGTTTTTTGTTCATTCCACAAAGTTCTTGGTGCAATTTGTTTGGGTTTGCTTGTTTTAAATCTTTTATGGTTAAAAAGCCTATTTTTTTGATTATTGAAACCCATTCAGGAGCAATTCCTAATTCAATAAATAATTGGTCGGCATCTTGTTGTATTTTCTTTTCCTGACGCATTTGCGGAAAAAATATAACATCTTGAATTGAGTGTGAGTTTGTCATAATCATTGCAAGTCGGTCAATTCCAATACCTAAGCCCGATGTAGGAGGCATTCCAATTTCAATTGCACGTAAAAAGTCTTCGTCTAACATCATTGCTTCGTCGTCGCCACGTTTTGCTAGTAAAAGCTGTTCTTCAAAGCGTTGGCGTTGGTCTATTGGGTCGTTAAGTTCGCTGTATGCGTTGCAAATTTCTTTTCCGTTGCAAACGGCTTCAAAGCGTTCTACTAATCCTTTTTTGTTTCTATGTTTTTTTGCCAAAGGCGACATTTCAACAGGGTAGTCGGTAATGAATGTTGGTTGTATAAGTTTTGCTTCGCAGTTTTCGCCAAAAATTTCATCAATAAGTTTTCCTTTTCCCATTGAGTCGTTTATTGGCACGTTTAACTTTGTTGCTGTAATTCTAAGTTCAGCTTCGTCCATTTTTGAAATGTCTATTCCGGTAAAGTGTTCTATTGCTTCAAACATAGTAAATCGTTTCCACGGACGTTGAAAATTTATTTCGTTTTCGCCTACTGTTATTAATGTTGTTCCGTGAATATCTATTGCAATTTTTTCGACCATTTCTTCAACTAAATCCATCATCCAATTATAATCTTTGTATGCAACATATAATTCCATTTGTGTAAATTCTGGATTGTGAAAGCGGTCCATTCCTTCGTTTCTAAAATCTTTTGCAAATTCGTAAACTCCATCAAACCCTCCAACAATTAGTTTTTTTAGATATAATTCGTTTGCAATTCGCATATACAAAGTCATGTCTAAAGTGTTGTGATGGGTTTTAAATGGGCGTGCTGCAGCACCTCCGTAAATTGGTTGTAAAATTGGTGTTTCTACTTCTAAGTATCCTTTATTGTTTAAAAATGTACGCATAGAATTTGTTAATTTTGTGCGTTTTAAAAAGGTTTCTTTTACATTAGAGTTTACTATTAAATCGGTGTAACGTTGTCTGTAACGTTGGTCTGGGTCTGAAAAAGCATCGTAAACTTCGCCATCTTTTTCTTTTACTATTGGAAGTGGTCGTAACGATTTGCTTAGAACTTTTAATTCGTGAGCTTTTATCGAAATTTCGCCCATTTGAGTTGTAAAAACATCGCCTTTAATGCCTACAATGTCACCAATATCGAGTAATTTTTTAAAAACTGTGTTGTAGAATGTTTTATCGTCGGTTAAACAAATTATATCTCTATTTATATAAATTTGTATTTTGCCATATTGGTCTTGAAGTTCAAAAAATGAGGCATTACCCATTATTCTGCGGCTCATTATTCTGCCTGCTATACTTACGTTTGTGAAATTATTTTCGTCTTTATTATAATTTTGCTTTATGTCTATTGTTTTTACATTTACATCGTATTTTTCTGCCGGATAAGGATTTATTCCTAATTTAATAAGTTCTGCAAGTGAGTTGCGTCGCACAATTTCTTGTTCTGATAATTCAATATTACTCATTATTTTAATTATAAAATTCGTTGCAAAGATAATATTTAGCTATTAAAAATTGGCTTTTTATTTTATGAAATCATTTTAATGTTTAATTAATGTAGCATTTAATCTATTTTAATACTTTTGTTGCCTAATTATTTATTATGGAAAGAAAAAAAATAGTTGTTATTGGTGGTGGCTTTGCAGGAATGCAATTTGTGAAAAATATTGACCCTAATTTTTTCGATGTTTTATTAATTGATAAGGTTAATTATCATCAGTTTCAGCCTTTATTATATCAAGTTGCAACTTCACAATTAGATATGTCGAGTATTTCGTTTCCTTTTCGTAAGAGTTTTCAAACTAAAAATAATTTAAATATCAGATTAGCAGAAGTTTTATCTATTAATTCTGATAAAAATATAGTTAATACAAACAATGGAGAATATTTTTATGATTATTTGATTGTAGCAACAGGCTGTACTACTTCTTTTTATGGCAATGAAAGTATAAAGAAAAATTCGTTTACATTAAAATCTGCACAAGAGGCTGTTGATATTAGAAATAATGTTTTATGTAATTTAGAGAAATCATTAAATTGTTCTAAGTCGGAAATTAAACCTTTATTAACAATTGTAATTGCAGGTGGCGGACCAACTGGAGTTGAATTAGCTGGTTCTTTTTCTGAAATTAAAAATTTTATAATTAAGAAAGATTTTCCTGAAATTGATGTAAAAAATGTTTCAATTATTTTGCTCGAAGGAAGTGATAGTATTCTGAGAGCTATGAGTATAAAAGCTCAAAAATACTCCAAAATTTATCTTGAAAAAATGGGTGTTGAAGTTCGTGTTAATACTTTAGTAAGCAATTTTAATGGTGAATTTATAACTCTTTCTAATGGAGAAAAAATACAATCGAAAAATTTTATTTGGGTAGCCGGAATTATTGCAAATAAAATTGATGGACTTGAAAATGCAGAATATGTTAGCGGAAATAGATTAAAGGTTGATATATTTAATAAAGTGATAAATTATGATAATGTTTATGCTTTAGGTGATGTTGCTAATATGAAAACATCTAAATATCCAAATGGACATCCTCAAATTGCTAATGTTGCTATTAATCAAGCTAAAAATTTGGCAAAGAATTTAAAATCAATGGTTTTGAATAGGAAATTAAAAGAATATGAATACAAAGATTTAGGTTCAATGGCTACTGTTGGTAGAAACAAAGCATTGGTCGATGTCGGTTTTTTTAATTTTAAAGGTTTTTTTGCGTGGGTAATTTGGATGTTTTTACATTTAATGTTAATTCTTAGCGTTAAGAATAAATTGATTATTTTTATTAATTGGGCTTCTAATTACTATTATAGAGATACATCTTTACGATTAATTTTTGGCAAAATGAGATATGATAAATAATGCAATTGGTATTATTTAATGAGGTCAGTCTAAAAAGTTATAAAGTTAAAAGTTTATAAAGTTAAATTATTGATAATAAAAGTTTTAATTCAAATTTACAATAACACATAAAGTCCTGATAATTAAACGTATAGCCTATTTAATGAAAATTAAACTGACTTTTTATACCTGACTCTTTAATTAATAAAAAAAGCCGAATTTTTTTAAATTCGGCTTTTTAAGTATTTGTTTTATAATTAGTTTATTATTAACTTTTTAGTTTGAGATTTTCCGTTATTTATTACTTCAATAAAATAAATTCCAGAATTTAATTCGCTTAGGTTTATATCTTTATCTAAACTTGAAATATTGTTAAATGTTTTTGTTAAAACAATTTTTCCAATTGCATTGTGAATGTTTACAGTAACATTTTTAGTATTACCCATTTTTATGTTTATAATATCATTAGCAGGATTTGGATTAACACTAAAATCGAAATTATTATTAACATTTTCGATGCTTGTAACAACGCCTTCTAACCAAATATTATCAACTTCAAATTTAGAGCCTACTTGTGCAGTATTAACATCAGCAGAAGATGATAAAATTATGTTTAAAGTGTCGGGGTCTAAGTTTGAGAGATATACTAAATCTGCTGTAAATTCGGTCCAAACATTTACAGTAGCATCAAATTTAATTGCGCCAATAGCAATTGTGTCGGTAGAATTTTTTGTTAGATAAGCAATCGCAATAGCCGAGTCGCCACTAGCAGGTGTGTATTTGTAATAACCTTTTAGTTGTGCAGAACGAGTAGTGTAAGGTAATCCACCTGTGATTGTCATATTATTGTAATCAATAGTTCCGTAAGTAACAATACCAGGAATTGTGTTTCCCTGTAAGTCTTTGCCTTCCATAACAACATAAGAACTTCCTTCTTGAGGGGCAGCAGTACCTTTTGTTACAGTTTCAACTTCAAGGACATTAGCCATAACTACTATGTTTGTTCCATCAAAATACTCTGGTAATTCGCCAATATTAGCAGCATTCCAAGTTTCAAAACTTTCGTGTCCTGTAATAATAGGCTCATTTTGAGCATTTAAGGCTAATGAGCCCAATAAGAACAATGTAAATAGAGTAAAATTTTTTCTCATGATCTTTTTTTTAAGTTAATAAATTTTTAAAAGTTACACAAATATAGACAATAATTTATATAATTTAGTTGCAAAAATATATAAATTTATAAAATGTTTAAAATGAACACCATAACATATAAAGTAAATGAAAAAGGAATATGTTTATTAAGTCTTAATAGACCGAATGTTCATAATTCGTTCAATATTGAGCTTTTAACAGATTTATCGCAAGCAATAAGTTATTTAAAAAATGATAAAAATGTAAGATTATTAATTTTAACAGGAGAAGGCGAAAAATCGTTTTCGTCTGGGGTAGATTTAAAAGTTCTTCAAAATTTCAGCTCTATTGAAGAAGCAAGAGATTTTGCAATTCTGTTAGAAAGCACTTCGGAAAAATTATTTAATTTCCCTAAACCAGTAATTTCTGCAATTAATGGTTTTGCCTTAGGTGGAGGTATGGGGTATGCAGCCGCAACCGATTACCGAATAATAGCCGATACAGCTAAGGTTGGTTTTCCTGCAATTAAACTTGGAGCTATTTTACCTGTTACCTGTACGTTATATTTAAAAGAACTTATTGGAACAGCAAACACAAGAGATATTTTGCTTACAGGCAGAATGTTAAGTGCTTTTGAAGCTAAAGAAATTGGTTTGGTAAATAAAATTGTGAGTAAAGAAATTTTAATTTCTGAAGCTTATAAAATAGCCGAACAAATTATAGAAGGAAGCGACGAAGCAATGTTTTACACAAAAAAAACAATAAATTCGCTGTTAGCAACATCTATTGAAAGTCAAAAACTTTATGCTGCCGATAACTTTGCATACCTTTCGCAAACCAAAGAATGGAAAGAACGTATTAATAATTTTGGGAAAAATAAATAAAAATGATTGAAGTTTTAAAACACACATTAAGCATAACCATTTTTGTTGTAGTAATGATGGTTGTTATTGAATTTTTTAATGTAAAAACAAGAGGTAGTTGGAGTAAAGTGCTTGAAAAAAACACATTCTTACAAGTACTTTTAGGAACATTTCTTGGTTTAATACCAGGCTGTTTAGGCTCTTTTACTATAGTTTCTATGTACACTCACGGAATTTTAAGCTTTGGAGCATTAGTTGCTACAATGCTTGCTACTTTTGGCGACGAAGCTTTTATAATGTTTGCTCTAATTCCAGAAGCAACAATAAAAATTACTATTGTGCTACTATTAATATCAATAATAGTAGGAGTACTAACAAATTTTTTTTTCAAAAAACAAAAATCGAATAATAAAAAGCATTTTGAAATACATAACGAAGACCAATGCAAATGTTTTAGCAAACAAGGTATTATCAATAATTTTAAAAAAATAAGTTTTATTAGAGCATTATTATTGTTTTCTACAATAGTTTTTCTGTTTTTAATAATAACAGGAGGTTCAGAACACCAACACAATCCACTAAATTTAGCACAATACAAAACCGAAATAAAAACAGAAAATACCCAAAATATAACAAACGTAGAAGAAAAAACTACATCTAATGAAAATACGGAACATAAACATTTAGATTGGGTTAAAATAACTTTTGCAATAGTACTTATTATAGCATTACTAATAATAACAATAGTTCCAGAACACTTCTTAGAAGAACATTTATGGAATCACGTCATTAAAAAACATTTCTTAAAAGTTTTATTATGGACTTTTGGAGTTTTACTACTTGTATTTGTGCTTCAGAAATATATTGATATAGAGCAGTTTATATCAAATAATTTATTCTTAATTTTAATAGTTGCTGTTTTGGTTGGAATTATACCCGAATCTGGTCCACATTTAATTTTTGTTTCGCTGTTTATTTCTGGAGCAATTCCACTAAGTATTCTTTTGGCAAACTCAGTAGTACAAGACGGACACGGTGCTTTGCCTTTATTTGCCGAAGATAAAAAAAGCTTTGTTGTTATGAAAATAATTAACTTAGTAGTTGGGTTTGCTGTTGGCTCGGTTGGACTTTTAATAGGATTTTAACAAAAATAATTTTAAAAATCCAAAAAGTTAAGCTATTTTTAAAAACAGAAAATAATTAAATATGAAAAGATTTTTTATAAGCCTATTTTTTATAACAATATTTATAAATTTAAGTGCACAAGTTTCGTTTAAAGATGCACTAATAATGTTCGAACAAGAACAATATTCTTTGGCATTAAAACAATTTTTAAGACTATACAAAAGCACCCCAGAAGATGTAGATTTAAATTACTATATTGCACTAACATACATAAAAGGCGATGAAAAAAAATCGGAAGCGCTTCAGTACTTAGAAAAAATTAAAAAAAACAAAACAGCAAAACATCCTAAAGACATTGATTATCAGTTAGCAATTGCCAATTTTCATTCTCACAAATTTGACCAAGCAAAAACAATATTCTTAAAATACAAAGAAGATAATAGAGAAACCATTAAAATCGATGAAATAAAAAACATAAACAGATACATAGAAAATTGCGACAATGCAATTGAACTAATCAAAAATCCGGTAAACGTAATTTTTGTTAATTTAGGAGATAACATTAACAGCAAATACTCGGAATACAACCCGTATGTTACCGAAGACGGGCAACAATTAGTTTACACATCAAACAAAAAATATATTTCAGAATTTCAAGAATTAATACACAATTCATATTGGAGTATTCCAAACTATGAAATTGAAAACACTGAATGGACAAAAATGAAAACATTTGGAAAAAATGTTAATACCGACTCTTACGAAGATGTTGTTGGAATTTCTCAAGATGCTAATAAAGTTTTCATAAATCTTAAAGGTCCGGATTCTGAAAACGACATTTTTATAACAAATAAAGATGGACGAAAATTTACTGAACTGCAAGATTTAACAACTACAATAAACTCACCATATATTGAAGACGGGGCTTGCTTCTCTTTTAGCGAAGACACCATTTATTTCGCCAGCGATAGACCCGGCGGCTTTGGTGGGTTTGATTTGTACATATCAGTTCATTTACCAGATGGAAGTTGGGGAATACCTCAAAATTTAGGCAAAAATATTAATTCCACTTTCGACGAAAACTATCCACACATTTCTTACGATGGCTCTACACTATATTTTGCTTCAACCGGATTTAATTCAATGGGCGGTTACGATGTTTTCTCATCAAATAAAATAGCAAACGATTGGGCTACTCCTAAAAATCTCGGTTATCCTATAAACGATACTTATGACAATCAGGTAATTTCGGTTTTACAAAACAAAAGATACGCATATATGTCTAAAGTTTTAGACGAAGGCTTAGGTTGCTCAGATATTTACAAAGTTATTTTTAAAGATGTGCCTGCACCAAGTTTAGTTTTTACAGGAACAATTTTAGTAGGAAAATCATATAAAGCAGAACCCTTAGAAAAATACAACGAAGACATTGAAATTACGGTCAAAAACAATGCAACAGGCGAAATTTTAGATGGCTTTACTTACAATAAAACTACAAAGAAATATGTAGTGGCTCTAAAACCAGGTAAATATACTATTAACATAAAAGGAGATAAATATTTACCTCTAACTAAAGAAATTAAAGTTTTTGATGTTCAGCCTACCGAAATAGTTACTACGGTTGATTTATTTCTTCAGCTGAAACCTTAATTTATTCGTTTACATAATTTGGAATTTCCGAAATAAACTTAAAATTATTACTAATCTCATCTTTTTTAATATAAAAATGGGTAATTCCATTTGTTAAAATTATAAACTGTGGTTGTAAGCCATAATAATACTCAACAGCCTGATTAAAAGTTTTTTCCGTAATTTTTACTTTTGGCGATTTGCACTCAACTACAATTTTAGGAGTAAAATATTTATTGAAAATTAAAATATCGCAACGCAAAATATTCTTATTAATCTCAATTTTATGCTCAACAGAAAATAATGCTTTCGGATATTTTTTATCCTCAATCAGAAATTTAATGAAATTTTGCCTTACTTGCTCTTCTGGGGTATATTTCACATACTTTTTTCTTATCTCATCAAGAATGTAAATACCATTACTTTCTTCTTTAAACGTGAAATTATATTTTGGAAAATTTAAATTTATCAACTTTTTTTCATAAAAATAATCATTAAATTTAATTTACCCACAACAAAAAGTGGCGAAAATGCTAAAAAATTGTAAATTGCAAAAAATTTAAAAAAATGGAAACAAAAAACGACATTGTTAGAGATTGGTTACCACGTTACACTGGCAGAGAATTAGCAGATTTTGGGCAATACATATTACTAACAAACTTTAATCATTACATAAAATTATTTTCACAAAAATATAGCGTAGAAATTGTGGGTGAAGATAAACCAATGCCAAATGCAAGTTTCAACGGAATTACAATCATAAATTTTGGAATGGGAAGTGCCAATGCCGCAACAATTATGGATTTACTCTCATCAATAGAAGTAAAAGCAGTGCTTTTTTTAGGAAAATGTGGCGGTTTAAAAAAGAAAAGTAAACTTGGCGATTTTATCCTACCAATAGCTGCAATTAGAGGCGAAGGAACATCAAACGATTATTTTCCACCAGAAGTGCCTGCACTACCAGCTTTTAATTTGCAACGTGCCGTTTCTACAGCAATAAGAGATAAATATAAAGACTATTGGACTGGAACCGTTTTTACAACCAATCGCAGAGTTTGGGAACACGACGAAAAATTTAAAGATTATCTTCGCCAAATTCGGTCAATTGCAATAGACATGGAAACTGCTACAATTTTTTCAGTAGCATTCTACAACGAAATTCCAGCAGGTGCATTGCTTTTAGTTTCAGACCAACCAATGATTTCCGAAGGAGTGAAAACCGCAGAAAGCGATAAAAAAATTAGCGATTCTTTTTTAGACGAACATCTCGAAATTGGTATTGTGGCATTAGAAACAATTAAAGATAATAGAAAATCGGTTAAACATTTAAGATTTTAAAATTTTGTGGAAACTTAAATCAAATTTATGGTATTAAATTATATTTGGATTTTCTTTTTTATTATAGCATTCGTTGTTGGAATTGTGCGTTTAGTCTTTTTTGGCGATGTTGATGTGTTCCCAAATATGATGAATAGCACTTTCGATATGGCAAAAACCGGTTTCGAATTATCGCTTGGTTTAACTGGTGTTATGACTCTTTGGCTTGGATTTATGAAAATTGGTGAAGACAGTGGTTTTATAAATATTATTTCACGTATTATAAGCCCCCTTTTTAAACGTCTATTTCCCGAAATACCAAAAAACCACCCAGTTTCCGGAAGCATTATAATGAACCTTTCGGCAAATATGCTAGGGCTCGATAATGCTGCAACACCACTCGGTTTAAAAGCAATGTCGCAACTTCAAGAATTAAACAACGACAAAAACACAGCATCAAATTCAATGATTATGTTTTTGGTTTTAAATACATCAGGGTTAACTATTATTCCAATATCAATAATGGTTTATAGAGCACAACTTGGTGCCGTAGACCCTTCCGATATTTTTTTACCAATATTATTGTCAACTTTTTTTTCAACACTAATAGGAATTATAACCGTTTCAATATACCAAAAAATAAATTTATTTAATAAAGTAATTTTAGCTTTTTTAGGCGGATTTACACTACTTATTTCTGGTATAATATATTATTTTGCAAGTCTTACACAACCAGAAATAAACTCAATATCAACACTTTCTAGTAATCTAATTCTTTTTTTAATTATTGCAAGTTTCATTTTTTTAGCATTCTACAAAAAAATTAATGCCTACAATAGCTTTATTGATGGTGCAAAAGAAGGGTTTTCAATATCAATAAAAATAATACCGTATTTAATAGCCATATTAGTTGCCATTGGCGTTTTTAGAACTTCAGGAGCAATGGATTATGTTATTGAAATGTTTAAAACTAGCTTTAGTTATTTCGGTTTCGATACTCGTTTTGTTGATGCACTACCAACTGCTCTTATGAAGCCTTTAAGTGGAGCAGGAGCTAGGGGAATGATGGTTGATACTATGACCCAATTTGGTGCCGATAGTTTTGCCGGACGATTAGCCTGTACTTTTCAAGGAGCTTCAGATACAACATTCTATATTTTAGCCGTTTATTTTGGTTCTGTGAGCATTAAAAACACACGATACGCTGTAACAGCAGGTCTTATTTCCGATTTAGCGGGTGTTATTGCTGCTATTTTTATTGCGTATATGTTTTTTGGATAAAAAAACAGCTCAAAATTTTGATTATATAATTCAATTGTATAACTTTGCAAAAAGTTTGGAAATGTGGGAGAGTGGCTGAATCCACCAGTTTGCTAAACTGACGTACGAGCAATTGTACCGGGGGTTCGAATCCCCCCGTTTCCGCAAAAAAAAGCTATAATAAATAAAATGCCCGATAATGAGAGTTGTTGGGCTTTTTTATTGTTTACACTTTTTTCAATAGTATCATTAATACCGAAAACATATCTGTAATAACGTGTTCCGAACTTGTTCGGAAGTCCAATTCATATTGGACTAAACAGCTATTGCATTGGCATTATACAATTCATTTATTGGACAATTATTGTTTGTATTTGGTATAATATTGAAAGATAATACTTAATTTTGCCAAATGAATAAAACAGAAACAAATAAAGACTTTACAATTGTAGCAAAAACATTGTTCGGATTAGAAGAAATTCTTGCAAAAGAACTCGAAAACATTGGGGCAACAAACATTAAAATATTACAACGAGCTGTTATTTATAAGGGCAATAAAGAAATTTTATACAAAAGTAATCTGAATTTACGCACTGCAATTAGAATTTTAAAACCAATAAAATCGTTTGAAGCAAAAAACGAAAAAGAACTTTATAACGAAATAAAAAAAATTGATTGGGAAGAATTTTTAAGCATTAGCAAAACTTTTGCTATTGACGGAACTACAAGTGGCGAAATATTTAAACACTCAAAATATGTTTCACTTCTCACAAAAGACGCTATTGTTGATAAATTTAGAGATAAATTTGGAGAAAGACCATCTGTAGATATTGAAAATCCCGATATAAGAATAAATATTCATATAACCGACACAAATTGTAGTGTTGCATTAGATAGCTCGGGTACCAATTTAGGAAAACGAGGCTATAAACTAAAACAAGTTTTTGCACCTCTTAGCGAAGTTTTAGCAGCAGGAATGGTTTTATCTACAAGTTGGAATGGCGAAAAAAATTTTATAGACCCAATGTGTGGTTCTGGAACCATTCCTATTGAAGCTGCATTAATTGCAAAAAACATTGCACCCGGAAGTTTTAGAAATTTTGGTTTCGAAAATTGGAAAGATTTCGATAAAAATTTATGGAATCAACTAAAAAAAGATGCTAAAAATAGTATTACAGAATGTAAAATTAAAATTTTTGGTTTCGATAACGATGAAAATGCAATTTCAATTTCAAAAGAAAATGCAGAAAGAGCTGGTGTTTTACCAATAATATCTTTTAAAAAACAAGATTTTTTAAATTCAGAAAACGAAATTACTGAAAGCACATTAGTTTTTAACCCACCATACGGCGAACGATTGATGGAAGACGATGAAATAATCCCATTTTATCAAGAAATTGGAACGCAACTAAAACACAAATATAACGGTTGCGATGCTTGGATTTTAAGCGGAAACTTACGTGCAATAAAATTTATAGGCTTACGCCCTGCAAAAAAAATAGCACTTTTTAATGGTCCAATAGAGTGCCGTTTCAATAAATTTGAACTTTACAGAGGAAGTAAAAAATAATAGTTTATGTATTTGACTGTAAATATAATTCTAATTAGTATTACGTTTATTTTGGGTACAATATTTTTGGCTATACCTATTCCTGTAAATGTAGAATTGAAAAATTATAAAATTTCATTAAAAATATTAGCATCTGCATATTTTGTTATGGCGTTACTTAACACTTTATTAATAAGTTTCGATTCTTCAAGCAACAACCCACAGTATTTTAGTTTTATTAATTTATTAGTATCATCGTTGCAAGCACTTTTGTTTACTTTTACATTAATAACGCTTATTAACCCAAGTTTTGTTAGCAAAAAGCGTTTGTTTAAAAATTTAATTGCTATTTTCACAATTCCAATATTTTATATAACATCTTATTTGTTTTTTGGAGATTGTTTTTTTTATAATTTTTCTAATTTTAGTAATTGTATTACATTTCCTTCTTTTATTTTTAGATTTATTTTTTTCTTATTTTATCTTACACAACTAGTTTATTATACAATACTTTTTATAAATGAAGAAAATAAGTATAAACAAAAATTGAATGATTATTTTTCCGAAACGACACAATTAGAGTTAAAATGGGTTGTTTATGCATTTTATTTTGCACTTTTTATAGGATTGATAGCTCTTGTATTCCAAATCTTTCCCGACGAGAAATTTGAAATAATATTTCCTGTGATTGTAGCAATATTCTATTCCGTTTTTGCTATTAAATACTTAAATTACAATAAAATATATAAAATTATACAACCTATATTAGAAAAATCAAGTTACCCTAAACGGCCTGCATTAGAGATTACTAAAAATAATTGGAAAAAATACAAATCTCAAATTATCTATGAAAAATATTTTTTAAAAGAAGGTATTACTCTCGAAGAAACGGCACAATTACTAAAAATAGGGAGAACAACACTTTCAGGGCTTATCAATTCGGAAGAAAAAGTAAATTTCAATACTTGGATCAACCAATTGAGAATTGAAGAAGCAAAAAAACTTTTTTTGGAAAATCCTGATTTTTCTATAGTCAGAATCGCCGAAATGACTGGCTTCAGCGAACATTCTAATTTCAGTCGCCAATTTAAACACATTATAGGAGAATCGCCTTCGATTTGGCGAAAAAAAACACAGCACAATTTAGTCGTAAATCAATAGCTAAAATTACAATTCCGTCATTATAAGCCTTTTTGTACGATTTTACCATAAAATTGTACGATTTTTCTATGTATTTGTATGTATTGATAAGTTACAAATTAATGATAATGCTTTCATTTGCATTAAAATTTTCTATTTCTAATATAAAATAAATGCTTATGCGAAGATTCATTTTTACATTCGGATTAGGACTTGCTCTCATAGGAGCAAATGCCCAAACCGCATCGCCAGAACTTGTAAGTTCGGCAGGCAATAGTTTTAACAACACAAGTTACCGATTGGATTGGTCAATCGGAGAGTGCGTAACAGAGACGCACAGTGCAGGAACTTACATAATAACGCAAGGGTTCCATCAGAATACCTACATTATTACGGCAGTAGAAGATTTTAAGTCGGAAATTGAAATGTCGGTTTATCCAAACCCTACAAGTGACTTCATTTCGCTGATTTTTGCAAAAGTTAAAAACTTTGGCAAAGTTAGTTATACCGTAACCGATTTATCGGGTAAGGTATTACAATACAACGATTTTGCAAACGAAACCGAACAAATCGACTTTTCAACTTATGCAAACGGAACATATCTAATTTCAATTTCAGAAAACAACAAACAAATAAAATCATTTCAAATAATTAAAAAATAAGTAAAAATGAAAAAAGTAAGTTTAATTTTAGTTGCGATATTATTCGCAGTAACAGGGGTTTGGTCACAAGCACCTAATATGTTTAAATATCAAGCAGTATTGCGCGATGCAAGCGGAAATATTTTGGCGAACCAAAGCAAAACTGTTGTTATTGATATTTTGCAAAGCGATTTAACAACATCGGTTTTTAACGAAAGCCACAGCGTAACCACAACCGCACAAGGCTTAATAAACCTGAATATCGGCTCTGTAAATACAACAGATTTAGCATTAATTGATTGGACAGCCGACGAATATTTTGTTCAAATAACAATAGACGGAATCGTTATGGGAACATCGCAATTGCTTTCCGTGCCTTATGCTTTGCATGCAGGAAATGGAAGCCAATGGACAACAACCAATAATGATATTTATTACAATAATGGTAATGTCGGTATTGGAACTACTTCCCCAAATTCTGATGCCGATATCCATATTGTAGATAATT
>DYMG01000052.1:0-6101 GCA_020721655.1 Paludibacter propionicigenes
AGTTAAATTATTGATAATAAGAGTTTTAATTCAAATTTACAATAATATATAAAGTGCTGATAATTAAACACATAACCTATTTAATGAAAATTAAACTGACTTTTTATACCGGGCTCATAAATATTTAAAAAACTAGAACTGAAAATAAATAAATGCCTGAAAATCGGCACTATGGAATTGATATAGAACAAAAATAACAATTGTAGATATAATAATTTTACTCCAAATAGGTGTTTTAATAAAAGCACCTCTATACATTTCTTTAAAATTTGTTGGAAGCCAATGAATGGTGTACCCAATAATCATTAATAAAAAAACTTTGTAGAATGCTAAAGAAATTTCCGGAATTAAATTAAAATTAAAGTTATGTGAAATTTGAAAAAGTATATTATTTGCTGTTTCAAGGCTATCTCCTCTAAACCAAATTCGAGTAAATGTTATAAAATTGAAAGTTAAAAATATTGCCCAAAAGTGAAAAATTAAGCCTTTTTTACCTTCCCAAGGCGATATTTTTCGCCAAAGTTTGTAGAAAATAACACCTAACCCATTTAAACCGCCCCAAATTACAAACATCCAACTTGCACCGTGCCACAGACCTCCTAAAAGCATTGTTATTAGTATGTTTATGTTGTTGTTAATCCAATTTTTAAAAGCAGATGAGAAATAAGCAATTACATATAAAGTTAATGCTGTTGCTCCAATTATTATTGGTAAATACTTCCAGTTAACTAAAATAATAAAGAAAACAAGAATAATGGTAATGCTTATGTAAGTGAAAATTGAGCCTTTTTTGTTTCCACCAATTGGTATGTATAAATAATCTTGAAGCCAGCTTGATAGAGAAATATGCCAACGTTTCCAGAAATTGCCAACATTTGTGGCTTTGTATGGCGAATTAAAATTTATAGGAAGTCTAAACCCCATTAACAGAGCAATCCCAATAGCAATGTCGGTGTATCCCGAAAAATCGGCATAAACTTGCAATGAATATCCGTATAGAGCCATTAAATTTTCGTAACCCGTGTATGAAAGAGGGTTGTCAAAAACTCTATCTATAAAATTTACAGCAATATAATCGCCAATTACTATTTTTTTTGTTAATCCGGTTAATATTAAGAATATAGCGTGTCCAAATTCTTGTTTTGTGAGTTTAAATTCTTGATAAAGTTGTGGAATAAAATCGGAGGCTCTAACTATTGGACCTGCAACTAATTGAGGGAAAAATGAAACGTAAAATCCGAAATCTAATAAATTTGTTACAGGCTTAATTTTGTGTCTGTAAATATCAATTGAGTACGAAATTGTTTGAAATGTGTAGAACGAAATTCCTACTGGAAGTATAATTTTATCGACTGTAAAATGGCTTCCGGTAAGTTGGTTTGTCCATTCTGCAAAAATATTTATTGGTTCAAATGTTGTTCCAAACGAATTGTTTATAAAATCGGTAAAAAAGTAGGCGTATTTAAAAAAAACGAGAATAAAAAGATTAATAAAAATACTTGTTGCGATAAATATTTTTTTTGAAGTTTCTGATTTTGACGAAAATACTTTTTTGCCAAGAATAAAATCGGTTAAGGTTGAAATTAGTAAAATTGTAATAAATAACCCACTTGTTTTGTAATAAAAAAATAGACTTGCAAAAAAAAGCCAAGCATTTCGTGTTGATTTGTGTTTGTAGATAAATGAAAAAATTGTTAAAACAACAGCAAAAAATCCCCAAAAGAAGAAATTTGAGAAAATAATAGGCTCGCTGTCAGAATATAAAAATATGTCTTTTAGTTTTTCCAGCAAGAGATGTTATTTTTTGCAAAGATAATTTTATTTTTCCTATTTAATGAAATTGAAAAAAAATTAAAGTTGCACGTAAACTTCTAATAAAGAGCATATTGGCGAGTGTGGTATAAATGTTAATTCATATAATTCGGCAGGAATTAAAATGGTTTCTCCCGTTTTTAGCGATATTTTTTCTGTTTTGTTGTATATAATATCCGTTTCTCCTTCAGTTGCAATATAAATAATGAAGCTGTCTATATTGTAAATATCTTTTGTTATTTGTGAATTAAATTCTAAAATATTTGTTGTAAAGTATTCGTTTTTAATTATTTCTGATGTGTTGTTTGACTTTTTTGAGTATTCAGTTTTGTAATTTTTGTGTTTTTTTAAGTCAATAACATCTAAAGCTAAATCGGTATGTAATTCTCTTGAGTTTCCATTATCGTCAAGTCTGTCCCAATCGTAAATTCGGTATGTAATGTCAGAAGTTTGTTGAATTTCTGCCAGTAAAATTCCTTTGCAAATGGCGTGAACTCTGCCCGATGGAATAAAAAACACATCGCCTTTTTTTACTGTTTCAAAATTTAAAATATCGGCAAGTTTATTATTTTCGAGTTTGCTTATATATTCTTGTTTGCTTACATCTTTATTAAATCCGGAAATAAGTTGTGCATTATTGTCGGCTTCTAAAACGTACCACATTTCAGTTTTTCCGAAAGTATTATGGCGTTCAAAAGCAATTTCGTCGGTAGGGTGAACTTGAATTGAAAGGTCGTCGCTGGCATCAATAAATTTTATTAGTAGTGGAAATTCGAGTCCAAATTTTTCGTAAACAATGTCGCCAACCAAATCCCCCATATATAATTCAATCATTTCTTGGAGAGAATTTCCTGCAAAGACTCCATTTTTAACTATCGAAATATTGCCGGCAACGCCCGAAATTTCCCAAGTTTCGCCAATTTTCTTATTTTTTGGGACATCTTTATTTAACAAATTTTTAAGCTTATTTCCGCCCCAAATTTTGTCTTTGTATATGGTTTCAAATTTTAATGGATATAGACTCATATTTTAAATTATGAATTATGAATTATGAATTATGAATTATGAATTAAAATATATAATCATTAAAAACAGAGTTATCTTTATATTTATTAATAACTTCAAGAACTTTTAAATGTTCAGGGTGTTCTTTGTAAATATTTAAATCGTTAAAGTTTTCAAATTCTGAAATTAAAACTATTTCATAAGCAACAGGATTTGGATTAATATTTACACCAACGTCGTATTTTTTTATTTCTTTTATTTTTAAAGGGAGTGCTTCTAATCCAATTTTAATCTGATTTATTGCGTGTTGGCGTTCAAAAGCAGCCAAAATATCTTTAAGTTTTATCATCACAATATGTCGAATCATAATTTTTTTAAACAAAGATAAGAATTAAGAATTACTTGATAAAACATATCTTTGCAAAAAAAAATTAGTGAGTAATAAAACAAATCTTCCGGAACTTCTTTTGCCAGCAGGAAATATCGAGAATTTTAGAGCCGCAATAAAAGGTGGTGCCGATGCAATTTATTTGGGTTTGAGTAAATTTAATGCACGAGGGAGGGCTTTAAATTTTACAAATAAGCAATTTGTTTCAATTTTAAGCGAAGCAAAAGAAAAAGGCGTAAAGGTTTATGTAACAGTAAATACGGTTATAAAAAATAATGAAATATCAGATTTGTTAGATATGATTTGGTTTTTGTCTAAAACTTCGGTGTCTGCTATAATAATTCAAGATTGGGGTGTTTATTATTTGGCGAAAAAATATTCGCAAAATATTGTATTACACGCAAGTACACAAATGGGAAATCATAATTCTATTGGTGCAAATTATTCTAAAAAGAAAGGTTTTGAACGAGTTATTTTAGCAAGAGAATTAACAGAAAAAGAACTTTTCGAAATTAAAAAAAACACATCTATAGATTTGGAAATATTTGTACACGGGGCTTTATGTTACTCATTTTCAGGAATGTGTATGTTTAGTAGTTTTAACGGTGGAGCTGGAGCAAATAGGGGAGTGTGCACACAAAATTGTAGAAGAGTTTATATTGATGGCGATAAAAAACATTTGTTTAGTTTAAAAGATTTTCAATTAATTGATAAAATACAAGAAATAGTTAAATTGGGAATTGCATCGGTAAAGGTTGAAGGTAGGCTTAAATCGGCAGAATATGTTTATACTGTTGCCAATGCTTACAGAAAAGCAATAGATAATTTCAAAAACATTTCTGAGGCTAAAGAACAGTTAAAGTTCGATTTTGCAAGAGAAAAAACTTCTTATTTTTTCGGAGGAAATGTATCTGATGCAATTACAGAAAATACAAATATAGGGGTTTTTTTAGGCGAAATAATTGAAATTAATGATGATAATTTTGTGTTAAGTTCTGATATTGAAATACTTGTTGGATACAGAATGAGAGTAATATCAAAGAAAAATGTTGAAAATATAAATTTAAAAGTTATTTCGGTAGTTAATAAGTTAGATAATTTATATGAAATAAAAGTCGAGAATAGCGAATTTATTGTTGGAGATAAAGTTTATTTGATTGGTGGATTTGAAGAAATGAAATTCTCTAATAAAATAAAAGAAATTACAAATGCACCATCGCAACAAATGCATAAATTGTTAAAAGATAGTGCTTTTAAGGCTGTTAAAACAAATAATAGTAATGGAAAACAAAAAATATTTATTCGCATAAATTCGCTAAAATGGTTAACTTTTGTGAAATTTAGCGAGGTCGATTTTGTTATTTTAAATTTAAGTGCATCAGAAATTACAGAATTTAATCCGGCAACAAATTTTATAAAAACACAGAGTAATAAAATATTTATAGAATTGCCAAAATTTATTTCAGAAGGTAAAATTAAATTTTATAAAAATATATGTGAAGATTTATATCGAAAAGGTATAAATAATTTTATGTTAAGCCATATTTCGCAAAAAATGATAATTCCGTTAAAAGCAAATTTTTCGACAAACGAAAATGTTTACGTTTTTAACGATGCCGCTTCTAAATTTTTAAGTGAAGAAATGGTCAAATATTTTACATATCCGCTCGAAAACGATTTTGAAAATTATTATTCAATGAGAAATAGGGAAGGGCTTGTTCCTGTCTATTTTCACCCCGATTTGTTTTATTCGAGAATGCCGGTAAAAATTGAAAATGCTGAAAATGAATTTGTTGACGAATCTAAAACAAAATATAAAAAGACTGTTATTGACGGAGTTACAATTGTTCGTCCGAAATATGGTGTTAGTTTTTTGCAGTTTAAAAGTAAGTTTGAAAAACTGGGTTATAGAAATTTTTTACTCAATTTTTCGGGCGAATTACCATCAAAAGAAAATTTTGAAAAAATATTGAAAGCATTCAATTTTGGAAATAAAATAGAAGAAACGACATTGTTTAATTTAAAAAGAGAGTTAAAATAAACAATTACATGTTAATTTCTTGTGGGTTTAGGTCTAATGGCTTTTCTTTGGGTTTCTTTTTTTCAATAATTGCACCAACAGAAATATAAAAAAGTTGAGTATCGTAATTTTCGTAAGGCTTTATTTCAGTAGATGTTTTTGTGGTTTCATTGTATAAGTTGGTAGTGTGGTTTGTGTTTAAAAAATTTTGTAAGTACCAACGTATTTTAATTATAGTTTCATTCGGAAATTTTACTCCTGCAAATAGCGATGGTAAAAATGTATTAGTTTCATTTCCAAACCATTCAGAGTATTTTTTTTTCGATTTGTTAATCCAAATTTTTTCTTTATAGTGTAAACTGTAATCATATTGTCCTCCTATAAAGAAGCAAAATCCACGAGTTATGTTTCCAAATTTTAGTGCTAAAGGCATGCCTAAAGTGTAAATTCTCTGTTTCACATCTGTAAGTGTGTTATTATTAGCATATTGAGCTGTTTTGTAGTATTTTTCTTCTTCCGCTCCGTGAAAATAAATAGAATCTGGAGAATAAGCAATTCCTATATTTTTTACTCCTAAACCCGTATAAATTCCAAAATTGTTATTGAAATTAATGTGAAAACTTTCTTCAAAGTTATACCATGCTGTAAATCTCATTCCAGAAATATATTTTTTACTTCCGTAATTTATATTTCCTGTACTAAAAATATAATCTATATTTTGTGCTGTGTATATTTCTTGTGATTTTGTTGTATTTATTGATGATAAACAAGTTAATATTACTATTGCTATTAGAAAAAAATTATTCATTTTTATATTATTATGTATAATTCCATAAAAGTAATAAAAAAAGAACAAATAATTCTTAATTCTTAATT
>DYMG01000052.1:6201-14151 GCA_020721655.1 Paludibacter propionicigenes
TAATTCTTAATTCTTAATTATTTAGCATTATATCCCCATTTAACATATATTGAACCCCAAGTAAAACCACCGCCAAATGCCGATAGTATTAATTTATCGCCTTTTTTCAGTTCATTTTTGTAATCCCACAAACATAGAGGAATTGTTCCACTTGTTGTATTTCCGTATTTTTCAATATTTATCATAACTTGTTCGCGTTGCAAGCCCATTCTTTTTGCTGTTGCATCAATAATTCGCATATTTGCTTGATGAGGAACTAGCCAAGTAAGCTCTTCAGAGCTAATGTTGTGGCGTTCCATCATTTCAACTGAAACGTCTGCCATTTTGCTAACAGCCCATTTAAATACGGCTTGTCCTTCTTGATAAATGTAATGTTCGCGAGCGTTTATTGTTTCGTGAGATGCGGGTTTTACAGAGCCTCCTGCTTTTTGGTGCAAATAAATTCTGCCAGAGCCATCGGAGCGTAAAATAGAGTCTATAATACCTAAATCTTCGGTTGTGGGCTCAAGCATAATAGCACCTGCAGCATCGCCAAAAATTGGAGCAACTGCTCGGTCTTGGTAATCTACTATTGATGACATTTTATCTGCACCAACTACTATAACTTTTTTGTATTGTCCTGATTCTATGTATTTTGAGCCTGTAACTAAGGAGTAAATAAATCCAGAACAAGCTGCGTTTATATCAAAACTAAAAGCGTTTGTTATACCAACTTTATCGCAAATAATGTTTGCTGTTGCTGGAAATTGCATGTCTGGAGTAACTGTGGCACAAATTAGTAAATCAACATCTTCGGGTTTTGTGTTGGTTTCTTCTAGTAATTTTTGCACGGCTACTACTGCCATATCTGAGGTACCTAAGCCTTCACCTTTTAAAATATGTCGGGTTTTAATTCCAATTCTAGACATTATCCACTCGTCTGATGTATCCATCATTGTAGATAATTCGTCGTTTGTTAGAATGTATTCAGGTAAATAGCCTTGAACACCTGTAATTAATGCATTAATTTTTGTCATTACTTAATGCTTGTTTTATTTTTTCTGATAGTTTTACTTCTGCAACATGGTGTGTATGAAGTACCATGTTTTTTATAGCATTTATATTAGATGCACCGTGTCCAATAATTACTGTAGAATTTATTCCTAAAATTGGTGTTCCACCATAAATTTCGGGGTTAAATCGGTCAAAGTAATTATCGCTAAGTTTACGTTTTCTTATGAGTGTGTAAAATGCTTCTGCTTGTTTTAGGACAACATTTCCTGTAAATCCATCGGCAACAATAACATCGGCAGTATCACCATTAAATATTTGGTTTCCTTCAATGTTTCCTACAAAATTAAACTCATTAGTTCCTTTCATCAATTTGTGTGTTGCTGCAGATAGAAGGTTTCCTTTTTCTTCTTCTTCGCCAATGTTAAGTAGTGCAACTCTAGGGTTTTTAATGTTGTAAACGTGTTCAGCATATAGAGAACCTAACATTGCATATTGATATAAAACATCGGGTTTGCAGTCGGGGTTAATTCCTACGTCTAACAAAATGCTTACGCCTCCATTAATTGTGGGCATAGGGCTTGTTATGCACGGACGAATAATTCCTTGAATTTGTTGAACCGAGTGCATTGCTCCAACTAACATAGCTCCAGTATTTCCAGCACTTGCAAAGCCGTCTATTTTTCCGCCTGCAAGGTATTTAAAGCCAATTGAAATACTTGAGTCTTTTTTTATAGTAAATGCTTTTACTGGGTGTTCGCCCATTTCAATTACTTCTGTTGTTGCAATTATTTCAAATTTACTTGTGTCTGCATTTTCATTTTTAAGAATTTCTTCAATTTTATTTTTATCCCCAAATAAAAATAATTTAGAGTTTTCAGGAAATTCGTTAGCTGCTAATATTGCTCCTTTTAATGTAGTTTCTGGTGCAAAATCGCCACCCATTATATCTAATCCAATATTCATAATTTGGTATTTTAATTAAATAAACGTGAGTATTAAAAAAATATGCAGAGGAAAATTAAAAAAACAGTTGTTTATTAAACTGCTTTTTTGTTTTCAATAGCAAGTTTACCTCTGTAGTATCCACATTCTGGACATACGGTGTGGTATTTTACTGTTGTTCCACAATTTGAACATTTTGATAATTGTACAAACGCTGCATTGTCGTGCGTTCTTCTTTTATTTCTTCTTTGTTTAGAAATCTTCCTTTTAGGATGTGCCATTTTTCAACTTTTTTAAATAATTCTATTTTATGTTATATCGGTTTCCGATATGTTTTCTTGTTCACTGTTATTGTTATAAACTAGTAGTTCGTTTATTTTTTTGAGCATTTCGGGGTTGCAAGTTTTGTTTCCATTATTGTCTAATGGGTGAACTTTTTTTATTGGTAAGTTTACAATAATTAATTCGTATAATAAATTTGATATGTTAAATTCATTATCGTTTCGGTTAATTACAATAACGTTACTGTCTAATTCCTCGTATTCTTCGCCAAATTTTACAAATATTGATTCTTTAAAACTTAAATTATGGTTAAATTCATCTAAACATAAATCGCAAATAAGTTCTAAGGTTCCTATTATTTCAATGTTAAATGTTAACATTGTTGATGTTTTTATTATCTCAATATTTGCGTCTAAGTTTCCTTTTTGTATTTCGGAATACTCAAATAAATCAAAGAACTTGTTGTTAATTTTAAATGTAGAGTTATGAACTCCATCTTTTAACCCAACGTATCGGATTGTAAAGTCTTTTTTGTTCAAAAAATTAAATTTAAAATTCGTGCAAAGCTAATAAATTAATATTAATATTGAAAAGTTAATTAAGATTTGTTAATAAATTATTATCAACACGCTTTATTTATGGTTGTATTACTATAAATTATTGAGGTCAGTTTAAAAAGTTATAAAGTTGAAAGTTTATAAGGTTAAATTATTGATAATAAGAGTTTTAATTCAAATTTACAATAATACATAAAGTCCTGACAGTTAAATACATAGCCTATTTAATGAGAATTAAACTGACTTTTTATACCAGACTCATTATTTTTAAGTTTATTTCGTTGGTCGAGTAGTTCGTTAATTTTATATTCTGGTAATTTCTCATTGCTAAGAAGCTTGTCTATTGCTTCAATATCAGTAACATGTGTTGTGGTTTCGTTTTCGTTTGTGTGTATGTCTTTTTTTAGTTTTTCGGTTAAATCTTCAATTAGTGTTTTTAATTGTCCGCCAAATTCGCTAATTATTTCGTTAGGAATGTTGTTTCGTATTAGTTCGTAATTTTCTATCAACATTTCTATATTTTTAAGTTGGAGGTCTGTTTTTACCATTTCTTTGTAGGCACTGGTGTTTTTAATTTTTTTAAAAACCTCAATAAGTTCGTCTAAACTTTTTTTAAAGTTGTTATCGAATTCTGGCATATTTATAGTTTTATTAAAAGAGCAACGTTTTCAACGTGGTGTGTTTGTGGAAACATATCAACAGGTTGAATTTTTACTGTTTTGTATATTTCTTTCATTAGGCTAATATCTCTAGCTTGTGTTGCTGGATTGCAGCTTACATATACTATTTTTTGTGGCGATGCTTTTAATATTGTGTTTATTACATCGGGGTGCATTCCTGCTCTTGGTGGGTCAATTATTATTGTGTTTGGGGCTCCATTTTCTTTTATGAAATTATCGTTTAGTATATCTTTCATATCGCCTGCAAAGAAGTGGGTATTTGTTATATTGTTTAATTCTGAGTTTGTTTTTGCGTCTTTTATGGCATCTTTAACATATTCTATGCCTATTACTTTTTTTGCTTTTTTTGCTATAAAGTTAGCTATTGTTCCTGTTCCTGTGTATAGGTCGTATATTATTTCGTCGGGTTGTATATTGGCATAATCCATCGCTATTTTATATAAATTGTGTGCTTGGTTGCTGTTTGTTTGGTAAAACGACTTTGGACTTACTTTAAATTTTAATTCGCCCATTTGCTCCATTAAATGGTCTTTCCCTTTGTGTGTTATTACGTTTTGGTCGGTGTAACTATCGTTTATTTTTGTGTTTATTATGTAGTTTAGTGATGTAATTTGTGGAAAATTGTTACTTATTGATTCGAGAAGTAGCATTAGTTCTTCGGTTTTTTTTGTAGCAATAAGAATTACCATTATTTCTCCGTTGTTAGTGTTTCTAATAACTAAATTGCGTAGTAAACCTGTGTTGTTAATAATGTCGAAAAAATCTAAATTGTGTTCTATTGCGTAATTGCGAGTGAAATTTTTTATTTCGTTTGAGTAGTTTCCTTGCAAATGACATTGTTCAATATCAATAATTTTATCGAACATTTTTGGAATATGGAAGCCTAAAGCATTTCTGTTTAAAAATTCGTTAGTGCTATCAATTTCTTCTTTTGTAAGCCATTTTTTGTTTGAAAAAGTGTATTCTAATTTGTTTCGGTAAAAATATTCTTCTGGAGCTGGTATTATATTGTTTATTTTTTCAATTTCAATTTTTCCTATTCGTATAAAATTATCTATTACTTGTTTGTTTTTGTAAAATAATTGTTTTGAGTAAGGTAAATTTTGCCATTTGCAACCACCACAAACTCCAAAATATTCGCATTTTGCTTCAACTCTATCGTCAGAAAATTTGTGAAATTTAACAGGGTAACCTTCAAGAAATTTTTTTTTGCTTTTTGATATTTGAATATCAACAATGTCGCCTGGAACAACTTTATTTACAAAAATTACTAAATCGTTATATTTAGCAATAGCTTTGCCTTCGGCACCAGCATCAATAATCTCAATTTGTTCTAAAATTGGTAGCTTTTTTTTTCTATTCACAACTTTTTTTTACAAAGTTATATAAAAATGACACGCTATTAAAATTTATACAGATTCCAAATTGGTATAAATTTGATTTAAGGGTAAAAATAAATAAAAGTGTTGTTGAGCATAAAAATACATTCTTTAAATAAATCAAAAAATTGTACATTTAGGGTTTTAAAATAAATTAATTTTCAAATGAAAAATATAACCGTAATAGGAAGTGGAACAATGGGCAATGGTATTGCTCACGTGTTTGCACAAAATGGATTTAAAGTGTCGTTAATAGATATTAGTCAACCTGCTTTAGATAAAGCAATTGCGACAATAGCTAAAAATTTCGACCGTCAAATAGCAAAAGGTGCTTTAACAGAAACGGATAAGGCAAATGCTTTAAATAATATTAAAACTTTTACTGTATTAAAAGATGCAGTAGTAGGTGCCGACCTTGTTGTAGAAGCCGCTACTGAAAAGGAAGAGGTGAAACTAAATATTTTTAGAGAACTTGATAGTATTTGTGCTCCAGAAACAATTTTAGCTTCTAATACATCGTCAATTTCAATTACAAAAATTGGAGCTGTAACAAAACGTCCGGAAAAAGTTATAGGAATGCACTTTATGAATCCGGTTCCTGTAATGAAACTTGTTGAAATTATTAGAGGGTACAAAACTACCGACGAAGTACTTAATACAATAGTTGATATGTCGAAAAAACTTGGTAAAGTTCCTGTTGAAGTGAACGATTATGCCGGTTTTGTTGCAAACAGAATTTTAATGCCAATGATAAACGAAGCAATTCAAACACTTAGAGGTGGAGTTGCTGGCGTTGATGGCATTGATACTGTTATGAAACTTGGTATGGCTCACCCAATGGGACCTCTTCAATTAGCCGATTTTATTGGTTTAGATGTTTGCTTATCTATTTTAGAGGTTATGTATAAAGGCTTGGGCGACCAAAAATATAATCCAGACCCACTTTTAATTAATATGGTTCAGGCTGGTAATTTAGGAGTGAAATCTGGCGAAGGTTTTTATAGTTGGACTCACGGAACTAAAGAATTAGTTGTTTCTAAAAGTTTTAAGAAATAAAAAATTGGATTAAAAATAAAAAAGAGGCTGTCTTTATTTTTAAGACAGCCTCTTTTTTGCAAAAAAAAGAAATTAATTGTGAAGAATATTTTTGGCTTCAGAAATACTAATTTGTTTATCGCCATTAAAAGCAACAACAAAAGCATCGGGGAATAAAACCCTTAAACTGTCTTGAAGTTTTTGAGCTTCTTTCATTGATAGGGCTACTCCAACAGAATATTTATATCTTTCAGAATTATAATACTCTACAATGTTTTTTAAACCTTTAAATTCTTTAGAATTATTATCTATAGGTTCTGTTGAAGATTTTATTTGAATTTTATAATTTACTCCATTGTAAGAGGAATCGTTATTTTTTTTATTTTTTTTTGCGGCTTTTTCTTTCTCTTTTTGCAAACCACTTTCGTCAACAACAATAGTTTTTCCAAAATCGAAAAGCGAATAATGTAAATAGCGTTTAGGATTTTCTCGCAAATCAATTAAAAGTTTATCTAAATCGGCGGTCGATTTATTTAGATTATTGTACAAAGAATCGTTGTTTATAAGCATTCCCATAGTTCCTTCGCCTCTTTGTATTTTTTGTAAAATATGGTTAACTGTTTCTATTGCATTATTTGCATTGTTAATTGTGCTAAGTATTTTCGATTTTGCCAAAGAATCCGAAATATTTGAGAAATTATTTAAAACATTTGTAATTTGCTCATTATTAGTCTTTAAATTTAAGGTTATAGATTCTACGTTAGCTAAAATATTGTGCAATCTGTTTTTTTCGCTCTTCATTAAAGTGTCTAATGTAATAGAAGTGTTTTTTAAGTTTTTAAAAATTTCTTGTATTGATGCAAAAGATTTGTCTATGTTAGAGCGATTTGTTTTATTGAAAATATATTGCACAATTGTTAAAACAGAGTCCATACTTCCCATTAACTCTTCTGCTTTTATTTTTAAAGGTAAAACTTGTTTGCTAACTTGTTCTTTTAGTCCTTGCTCTGCCGAAGATTTTATAGTGGCTCCAATGCTATAATAAGTTTTAGAATTAATAAATTTAATTTGAATTCCTTTTGTTCCCATTAAATCTAAGCTGTAAATTTCAGCTATACTTGAATCGGGAATTAGTATGTCTTTTTCGAGCGAAAACTCTACGGTTATTTTTCCAATATTTTCAGGGTCAAATTTTATTGACTTAACTTTTCCAACTTTTAAACCGTTTATTGTAACCGCCGACGAAACATTAAGCCCTTCTACATTGTCATAAAGAGCAAAAAAGGTTCTATTTACACCAAAAATGTTATCACCTTTTAAGAAATTTAAACCCCAAAATAACAAGGCTGATGCTACAACAATTAAAAAACCAATTTTTATTTCTTTTCTAATTTTCAAAATATGATTTACGTTTTTAATTATACAAAAATAAAATAATTGATAAGTTTTTCAATATTATTTTTAAACTTTATAAAGTTAATATTAATTATCTTTACTGCACATTAATTTTAAAATAATGCAAAAAATAGGTGTTGTTTCTGATACACATAGTTTTATTGATGAAAAATTGTTCGATTTTTTTAAAGATTGTAAAACAATAATTCATGCTGGAGATATTGGAAATATTGATGTTCTCAATAAATTAAAGTCTAAATTCGAGGTCTTTGCAGTTTATGGGAATATAGATGCTAACGAAATTAGAATTGCAATTAAAGAAACTTTGCTTGTAAAAATAGAAAATGTTAAAATTCTAATAACCCATATAGGTGGCTATCCCGGAAAATACGAGTCTAAATTTAATAATATTATTAAAACAGAGAGCCCAAATATTGTAATTACAGGGCATTCGCATATTTTAAAAGTTTTGTTTGATAAAAAAAATAATCATCTCTATATAAACCCGGGAGCTTATGGTAAAAATGGCTTTCACAATGTAAGAACTGCAATTAGATTAGTTATAGATGGAAGCAATATTAAGGATTTGGAGGTTTTGGAAATAGAGCGATAGTACCGATTTACTTTCAATATAGGCCAATTTCAACTTCGCCTTATTGGACTATTTTCAAGTATTATCGGTATTAA
>DYMG01000052.1:14251-17781 GCA_020721655.1 Paludibacter propionicigenes
TAGGCCAATTTCAACTTCGCCTTATTGGACTATTTTCAAGTATTATCGGTATTAACTCCCGATTAAAATCGGGACAAGTTATTGTAAATTTATAAAATAGTTTGGACTATTTTATAAATACAATTGGTATAATCTAAAAACAAAAGGCTGTAAACAAAAATTTACAGCCTTTTTTAGAGTTAAGTGTGTGATTAAATTTGTTTGTGAGCTAAGTAGAAATCAGTAATTTCTATAGATTTGTCTAATAATCGAGCGTCCATTTCTTCCAAAGTTGTTGGAGGAGGCACAATTACTTTGTCGCCTTTTTGCCAATCTAAAGGCATTGCAACCTTATATTTTTCCGCAGTTTGCAAAGCTTCAAGAACTCTTAAAATTTCGTTCATATTTCTACCTACATTTAAAGGGTAATACATAATTAAACGAATTTTTTTCTTAGGGTCAATAAAGAATACAGCTCTAACTGCAGCAGTTTCGCTTTCGTTTGGTTGCAACATTCCGTACATTTTCGACACCTTCATATCCAAATCGGCAATTATAGGGAAATCGAAATACACACCAGTGTTTTTTCTAACGTTATCAACCCAGCCTAAGTGAGCATGAATGCTATCAATACTTAAACCTAAAAGCTCTGTGTTAAGTTTTGTAAACTCGTCTTTTCTTTTCGCAAAACCAGTCATTTCTGTTGTACATACCGGAGTAAAATCGGCAGGGTGCGAAAACATTACTACCCATTTGTCTTTTGCAAATTCGGAAAATTTAATTTTTCCTTTTGTTGTTACTGCACTAAAATCTGGTGCCATATCGCCAATTCGTGGCATTGAAAAAAAATCTTGTTGTTCCATAATATTTAATTTTTAAAGTTATTATTTAATTTCTTGATGCAAATATACGGTGGGTTTATTCATAAATCAAACATATATTTTCTATATTTGTATTGATAAAATCTATAATTATGAATTTACAACAATTGGAATACATTGTAGCGGTTGATGAAGAACGCCATTTTGTTAGAGCTGCAGAAAAATGTTTTGTAACTCAGGCTACCCTTAGTGCAATGATAAAAAAGTTGGAGGAGGAATTAAATTGTATAATTTTCGATAGGTCTAAACAGCCTGTAATACCAACTGTTAATGGAGAAAAGGTAATTTTACATGCTAAAAACATTTTGCGAGAAACAAAAGTGCTTTTTAATTTTGCAAAAGAAAAAAGCGGTGAGGTTGAGGGTTTGTTACGTTTGGGCATAATTCCAACAATGGCTCCGTATATTTTACCTCTGTTTTTAGCTAATTTTTTAAAAAAATATCCTAAGGTTGAGATAAAAATAAAAGAATTAACTACAGATGAAATAATATTGGCATTAGAAAAAGAAAAGATTGATTTTGGAATTCTTGCAACGCCTTTAGAAAACTCATCAATAAAAGAATTTCCTGTTTTTTATGAGGAATTTGTGTTGTATGCCCAAATTAATGAGCAAATACTTGAAAATAAACTTGTTAATGTTAACGATATTAATCCAAATAGTTTATGGATTTTAGAAGAAGGACATTGTTTAAGGTCGCAGGTTGTAAATTTTTGTAAAATAAAACAAACTAATGGTTATATAAATAATTTAGATTTTGAGGCAGGGAGTATTGAAACATTAATAAATTTAGTTGATGCAAATGGTGGAAGCACTATTTTGCCGGAATTGGCAATAAAAAATTTTTCGGAATTAAAAATGGAACAAATACGATTTTTTATTGAACCTCAGCCTGTTAGGGAGGTTAGTGTTGTTGCTTATAGGCATTATTATAAAAACAAATTATTAGAAGCTTTAATAAATTGTTTACAAGAAAATGTACCTAAAAAAATGTTTAACAATAAAAAGAAATATATTACACCAATAAATTTATAAAAAAAGCCACTCAATTTAATGAGTGGCTTTAATTTTTAGAGTGTTTTTGTTATTTAGTAAACTATAACTTTTTCTAGTTTAACAAAATTATTGTTAACTATTTTTATATAGTAAACTCCTTTAGCAAAATTTTTCACATCAATACTTTCATTTAAACTATCAACAGCTTTAAAGTTTTTAGATAAAATAGATTTGCCATCTAAGTTAATCATTTCAACAGTAAGGTCTGTTTTAGTATTAAATTTAGCTTCTAAAGTAAATTCTCCGTTGTTTGGATTAGGATAAATACTGAAATTAATATTTTCAAGTGTGTTTATTCCTGTGTTTAATACAACGTAAACAGTATCAGTGGCATCGCAACCATTAGAGTCGTTAACTAATACATTTACCCAGCCATCTTGTGTTACCATAAATGTTTGAGATGTTGCTGTTCCATTCCATAAATAAGAATCGAAACCTGCTCCAGCATCTAAAGTATGAGGATAACTTGAAACAACAAGTGTATCGTTTGTTCCGCCTAAATTAACTGTTGGTATGTAATGTGTTACAGTTCCAATTGTTGTGTCGTTTAGTTGGTTAGCATCTGTTCCAGGTTGGTAATTAAACCATACTTTAAAGTTGTGAGTTGTAAGATCGGCTAAATTTCCTAATTGGTTAAATATAAAGAACGCTGTATCGGTAGGAACCAAGTTTTGAGTAAATTGGAAAGTATCTGCAACAGCAGTATTACCATCTAATATATACCAGCCAAAAATTGTGTCGTTTGTAGCTATAGTTGAGGCTCCAACATTTGTCACAAATAAAGGAATTTCATCGGTACCTGTAAAATCGCAACCATAATGAGCTCCATTTTCTGGGAATGCTAAGGCTAAGTCTGTAGTAAGTTCACGAACCTCGAATGCATCTACATATAATGTGTATTCATTAACAGATACGCATTGAATTGCAATATAAATATGGTCTCCAATATTTATTCCGTTATCTGTTAAATTATATGTTTTTTGTGTCCATTCTGCAGGTGCACTTGTTACGTTATCAAGAACAGTAGTGAAATCAGCAGGATTGGTACCTGTTGTAGATACTAGAATATTATAGTCTTCTAGGTAAGTAGTGCTTCTTGACATAGCTTGAAAAATAAGACTTAAATTATCTTGAGTAATATCAAATTGAGGAGAAATTAACCAATCGTTATTACCAGAAGAATTCCAGTCAACAGATATAGATTGAGTTCCTTCGAATGATTCGTCAGTATCTGTAACCCACTCGTTACCATCTGCATCAATATTAGAAACAGTCCAACAGTTAGGTACTTCAGTATCTTCATAACCTTCAAAATAAGGGTATGTAGAAATAATACTGCAAGCAGTAGTAAAACTAAATGGTCCAACCCATAAAGAAGTGTCAATATTATTTGTACCACAATCTGCACGAACATAAAATTCGTAAGAAGTATTTGCAGTTAAAGTATCTACGGTTAGTGGATTAGTTGTTATGTCGTTTGCAGATATTGCCATTCCTGTAGTATCGAAACCTGCTACGCCAAATAATACATCCCAATTTGTAGCAAAATAACCGTTCCATGTTAAATCTGCACTTGTAGCTGTAATGTTTGTAGCTGTTAAATCAATTGGAATAG
>DYMG01000005.1 GCA_020721655.1 Paludibacter propionicigenes
TTTTTGCCTACTCTAAAAGCTTTTCGGCTTTCGCTTTGTTGAATAACTTTTTTTCTTGCAAGTTTTTGTTATTTCAGTTGCAAATCAAAAAAAAAACAGATATGCAAATATTTTTGTCTAAAATTGCTATTTAAATTGATTATAAATTATGATTAATACATTGTTTCTATTGATTAGACTATTTAATACTGTTTACTCCACTCCTATTTTATATGTAAAATCGCCTGTCATTTTAAATTTAATTTCATAATTGCTATAAATTTTCACGTGTTCATTATCTGGCTTTGTGTTAAATTTTGCGGTAATTACAATTTTTTTAGTGTTCAACACTCTAAAGAATTTAGTTTTGTTTAGTGGAATATTAAGTTTTGTAATTTTTTTATCAATAACTTTATTGCTTAGTAAATCTATATTGCCGGCATTTATAGTGTTTGTTTCAATAAAAATTGAGTCGGCTATATTTAGGCTATCATCTAACAAATACATTTGTACTACGGCTTCTAAAGGAAATCCGTTGTAAGAAAATAGGTAAAAATTTCCGCTTTCAATTTCATTAATATTTTCGGTAATATTCATATCAATTGTGTCGGAAAGTTGTAAATTTGAAGCAATTAAGGATAGTGGAATTTCAACATCTATATTTGCTTTTACTTTAGCTCCGTAGTAAATAAAATCGGTTCCGGTTCCAACTGGTGGTGGCGTTTCGGTGTAATTTGTTGCAAAATTTAGGTCGTAATAAAATTTATTTGGAATAATATTTATAAGTTCATTTGCATTAGAATTAGAGTTGTCTAAATTCATAACATTGAATGTTGGTGTAACATTAGAACTGCCTGTATTTATTGGCTTTTCGACAATAAAAGGTGTGTATTCAGTAGGAATTGAAAGTATTGAAGTTAGGTTTTTATTTGTATTTTTTGCTTTTATTTCGTTAAAAAATATTCCGGCTTTTACCCCAACTTGATTTTCTACAGAAACAGAAAGCTTAACCTCATCAAAATTTATATTTGCATTGGCAAGTTCGGTTAAAATTGCGAAATCGGTTTCGCCTTGTTGTTGCACATTTTCGTTTCCAAACCAACCTTGTGCGTAGTTTGGTATTACTTCGGAAAAACTACTTTTTAAATAAATGCTATCGTTTAACGATAAAGCTATTAGTTGTCCGGTTGAGTCTATTGAGGCTGATAATGTGTAATTTAGCGTATTTACGGTGTCGTTATTTAAGCCACGCATATTTATTTGGTAATCAGATAGGTTTATGATGTTTGTATAAACTCCGGCATTTCCGCCATTTGCTGCCGGTATAACTCCTGCAAAAGTTAGTGGAACACTATTTTTTAAAACTTTTGGCATTTTATATTCAAAATTTATTGGCTGAGGTAGTGTGTTAAATATGTTTATATTTATGTTTCCAGTCCTTACCTCCAATTCATTAATTTGCGTGTTATCAACATTTAATATTAATTTGTCGTTAAGTTCAATTATATTTTGGTTTGGAAATTTTGCCAAAGCTGCCGATATTTTTATATCGTGAATGTTTATTGTTGCAGTTACCGATTTTGATGTATCGGTAATAATTATGCTATTTCCACCGGGGCTGTCTAATGTAATATCGCCATTTAAAATGCCTTCTATAGTAATGTTACTAAGCACTTTAGTAGATGTTACTGTTTCACCACTATATATTACTGGAAAAGCATCATCAATAATAGTTTGTAAATTTCCGGCATTTTTAATTACAAACTCTAAATTTGTAATTGGTATTGGCAATTGATTTTCTATTGTAATATCTATAAAACCTTCAGAAATTGTTAGTGATTCAAAATATTCGGTAGCATCTAAAGTTAAATTATTGTATGCTTGCGTTGGTATTGCCGGAATATTTGTTGGCAATCCACTGTTTAGTCCGTTTATAATTGCGGTATAAATAGAACCACTTGGTCCGTTTTCCTCCTTGTCTTTCAAGGCAATATCGCCAAGCGAAACTCCATCAGAAACAAGAATGTCGTTAATTTTTAAATTGCTAAGTTTTGCAGTGTATTCGATAGTTGTGTCGGGAATTTTAAATATTGTATCTAAACTAAAATCGTAGAACGAATTGGTATAAACTAAAGAAACCGAATTATCTGAATTTATTAATAAAACCGTGTCGTTTACAATATTTTTAATGCTCATTGTGGTTTGTAGCAATGGCAATTCAACATCTATATCCCAACTTGGTTTTGAGTTGTCTTTTTTACAAGAGACCAAAAAAATAATTATGAAAACTGTAACTAAAAATTGCTTCATTCTTTATATTTTGTATAAAAGTATTTAAAATATTGATAAGAGCATTAATTTTATTTTTTTGTTGCACAGTAATAATTATTAATTTTACAAAAAAAATGAATACAACACAAATACGCGAAAACATTAATAAAATTATTGAGTCTGTTTTAAAGATTGACAAAAATTTAATTAAAGAAACCGATTCTCCGGAAACAATAAGCGAATGGAATTCTTTATCGCACGTAATTTTAATTGATAAAATTGAGAAGCTCTTTTTAATTAGTTTTAATTTCGATGAACTTATTGAAATTGAAACTGTTTTAGACTTGTACAATATTACAGAATACAAACTAAAATAACAGATTGAAAGACATAAGGTTATATACTAAAAGCGATTTGCAAAATTTTTCTGCACAGGTTTTACAAAATTTTGATGGAGAAATTCCAATTTCTTCATTACGTGTAAATTCCTTTTTGCACAACAAAAATATTGATGATACAGATATTGTTTTAATAGCCTATTTTAAAGACCACAAGTTTGCCGCATATTTTGGGTTTATTCCCGATTTTTTTAGTGATGGCGAAAAATTTTACTGGAATTCGGGCTGGCGTGCCAACGAAAATATTGATAAACGTGCGGCTAACATTGTTTTCTACAAGGCATTAAGTTTGTATGGCAACAATCTTATTTTAAACCATTTAACACCTCACACAAGAAAAGTTTTAAACTCTACCAATATTTTTGAACAAGTAAAAGAATTGAAAGGCAAAAAGTTCTTTTTAAAATCGCCAATTAATGAAATATTGCTATCAAAAAACAAAAAATTAAAATCAATTAGCTCAATTTTTTCATTTTCCGACAGGCTTATTAATTGGGTTTTTACCAATAACAATAATGCTAAAAATTACATTAATAAAATTGAAATTTTACCTAAAATAGATGCCGATTGTGAGCGTTTTATTAATTCAACAAAAAAGGAATTTATTAAGGATAATGTTTATAATATAAACCACGCTTTAGCATACAAATGGTTAACTAACAGTAATTTATACCAAATTGAAGCTGAAAAATATTATTTCAGTTTAATTGAGAATGTTTTTGAGAATTACATTATTAAAATTACTGATAATGAGGAGATTATTGGCGTTTTTCATATTGTAAACAGAAATTACAATTTTAAGCTATATTTTTCATATTTTAATTCCAAATTGAGCAATTCTATTGCAAAAGATTTACGTTTGTTTTTGCAAAAAAATAATGCCAAAACTTTTTTAAGTTTCGACACTATTTTAAACTCCGAGCTTTCAAAATTTCAATTCTTGTTTACTAAAAAAACGTTGCAGTATTATACTTATTCTAAGCAAATTAGCAAACACATTAATAGCGAACAAAAATTTCAAGCCGGATTTGGCGATGTTCTCTATACCTAAAAATTAATTTTTATTTACGTTTCCGTCCTTAATAACAACTGCAAAAATAAACAGTGTAATTACTGCCGAAACAAATAAAATAAACATTGAGGTTAGAGCTTTGCTCATTACATCTTCAATGTCTATAATATCCCAAACGGCTAATAATGCAACTATTGTAACAAAAATAACAAAAGATATAAGAATGTACGATGAGATTTTTTTAATCATATCAGTTTTTTTATACATTTACTAAGTTTTACAAATCTTTATTACTCAAAAAGTTCTTCTTGGTTATCGAGTTCGTCGTTTAAAAATTCTTCTGCATCAGCAAGCAAATCGTCTATTTCATCTTGAAAAGCAGGCTTGGTGTCTATCCACATTATTTCTTGATCTAAGTCGAAATCTTCTACATCGAAACCGACAATAAATTTAGGTGTTTCGGTGTGTACTACGTAAATTCTATCAGGGTCAACCTGAGAATTATCTGCTAATAAAAATTTAGGAATGCTCATTTTTTACAATTTATTAAAGTTATTAAAATCGTTAGATATTATTATTATTTTTTCAACACCATAAGAATCGTTCTTAACAGGCATATATACCTGATGAAGAACAAATTTATTGTTGTTTATTTTTATTATCGATATTGTTTTTTCACTTTCTCCGGAAATAATATTTTCCCATCTTTGTTCATATTCTTTTTCGCTTTCGTTGGTTAAATATAGAAGCATTTTGTTATGTTTCCCTAATACTTCTTTAGAATTCACCTTCAAATATTCTAAAAAATTATTGCTTATATATGTAATTTCGCCTTGAGTATTGCACTCAATAATAAATTGCGATGTATTTAATGCGTTTGTAAGTGATTGAGATGCTATGGTTCTTCTTTCTACATCTTCTTGTGTTGCAATAAGTTCTTCCATATTTTGTCGCATTTCTTCTTCTTGCGAACGCATTTCTTCTGATTGCTGATTTGTTTGTTCTAATAAAAATTTTGTTTTTTCGTTGTTTTTTACCGTTAATATTGTTGATGCTATTGTAGTTGCTAATTTTTCAATAAATTCTAATTTATATTTTTCGTATTCGGTAAACGATGCTATTTCTATTACTCCTATTACGTCGTCGTCGTTCTTTATTGGCACTAAAAGCAACGCTGTTGGGTTTGAGCTACCTAAACCAGATGTTATTGTTATGTATTCTTGAGGAATATCGGTTAAATAAATGCTTTGTTTTTCAACATAGCAGGTTCCTATTAAGCCTTCTCCTTTGGTTATTGTTTTTTCTAAATATTTTTTTCTGTCATAAGCATAAACTGCTGAAAGTGTGATTTCGTTGGAGTTATGTTCATCAACAATAAAAATTGCTCCTTGATTTGAATTTGTGTATTTAACTAAATTTTTAATTATTTCGTTATTCAAATCTTGTATATTTTCATTGTTTTTCCTCAATATTTCTGCAAAAAACGCATAACCATGATTTGCCCATGTTCGTTTTTCTTCTTCTTTTTTGTATTCTATTTCTATATTTTTTGAATTTATTAAATGGTCTCGCATACTCACTAAAGCTTTTCCTAATATATCGTTTTCGCTTAATAAGTTAACTTCGGCACTTAATTCGTCTTCCCCAATTTTTTCGGCAAATTCTGTTTTTTCTATTAAGCTTTCTTTTAATAAATTCATTGCTTTTTGCATTTCGCCTAATTCGTCGTTTTGTTTAACATTTAAGCTTTGCAATTTTTTCAATTCGCCCAAAGACATCATTTTAAGGGAGTTGGTAATATTTTTAATTGGTTTGGTAATTGGCAAAGTTATTAATGCTATAAAAATTGCTAATACTACAAGACCAAAAAAGCCTATTATTAAAGTCGATATTATTGTGTTAATGGCTTCCTCCTCAAGTTTGTATTTTGGTAAGTTGTAAAGCAGAATCCAAAAGTTGTTAGAATTAGCTATTTTAATTTTCGAATAGGTTTCATAAATATCTGTTCCTCCAATATTATTAATTCTCGAATAAAAATTTGACGTTTTCAAATGATTTAGCACCTCATCTTTTGCGACAAACTCTTCGCCAATCAACTCACTATTAATATTATACAAATAATTACCTTGTTGCGATATTAACTCAACTTTTCCGCCATCGGGTAATTTAATATTGTTTAGTAAATGCTGAACGTTACTAAGTTTTATATCAATACCAACTATTCCTATTCTCTTGTTTGTTTTTTTCATTTGAACAGAAAGGCTTGTAACCAAACATTCATCTTGTTTCTGTCTTGTAAAAGAGTATAAATAAGGCTCTAAACAAGTTTCATTGCCAGAATTAACAATTTCGGCATACTCGGGTGTAATGCCTTTAATTTCGGTGTTTTTTATTATTTTATCGCCTACCCTTTCGGCTGCAAACAAAACTCTTTTTTGTTCTTTTATGCCATTAGCATTAGTTTGTGTATATTCCCAGCTATCCCAAATTCCATCAATATTTTTGTTATATTTAAGTACATTGTTATAGTTTTCAAGAATTAAATCTCTGTTATTCTGACTATTATAATCAGTTATTGAATTATTTACATAAGCCAATGTTCTTATAACTGTAAAATAATTTTCTATTTTATCATTAATTTGTAAGGCATATTTTTCCGCAGTTTTATTAACATCAGACATACCAATAGTATAATAATCATTTTTGCTAACAAAACCCAAATACGCAATTGTTGTCCCAAAAACCAATATTGTAGCCGCCAAAATAAGAAGTAACAACTTAGTTCTTATTGATAATTTCATTTTTTATAATATTTATTAATTTTCAAAGTACTATAATTTTTAGGTAATATACAATTATTTAAATACTTTTTTATTTATTTTGCTGTTTAATTCATAAATAAAAAATTATACATACACATATGATTAGATTTTTCCTCTTATTTTTATCAATATATACTTTTATATTAAATGCACAAACCGGAGAAAACTGGTTTAATTATTTACAAAATAATAGAAGTACGCCTTATAAGTCTATTGAAAAAAATTTTAACATTGACAAGCACAACATATACACAAAACATTTTGAACGCTTAAAATGGAAAAATAAAAATCTACTTAACGATGATGGTAGTGTTACAACACAAAACGAGCTTGTAATCGCTTATAAAAAGTACAAATCATCTAAAACATCAAATAATTTTGGAAATTGGTCGCCATTAGGACCTTTTTCTTGGGTAAACGGCGACAACGGCTACAATCCGGGAAATGGAAGAATTAATGCCATTAATGTTGACCCAAACAATAGCAATATAATTTATGCTTGTGCTTCATCAGGAGGTTTGTGGAAATCTAACGATGCGGGCACAACGTGGAACACAAACACCGACAATCTCACAATTCTTGGCACTTCAGACATTGCTATAAACCCTCAAAACTCGAACATTCTTTATCTTGCAACTGGCGACAGAGATGGCTTAGACACTTACGGCATAGGCGTTTTAAAATCTATCGACGGGGGCTCCACTTGGCAACCAACAGGTTTGCACAGCAACATTCCAACCGAAACGTTTATTGTAAATTGCTTAGCAATAAACAATAACAATCCAAACATAATTTTTGCAGGAACATCGAGTGGACTTTTTAGAACTGAAGATGCCGGCACAACTTGGCAAGAAATTATTACTTCAGGAAATTTTAAACAAATAAAAATAAATCCACTAAACCCTAACACAGTTTTTGCTGCCGATAATAAATCGTTTTTTCGTTCATATAATTCGGGCTTAACATTCGAATGTATTACCGAAGGTTTGCCTACATCTGGGAGTAGAATTGTTTTTGATGTTACTCCGGCAGACAGTTCTTATATATATTTAATGTATGCAAATACATCTGGCAATTTTGGTGGGGTTTACCAATCTGTTGATGGTGGTAGTAGTTTTACAATGAAGGTTGACATAAACACCATAAACCTTCTTGGATACGACATTGATGGCTTAGACGATGCAACACAAGCTTGGTACGATTTAGCTTTAGCCGTTTCTCCATCAAACAAATTAGAAATATATACTGGAGGAATAAACATATGGAAATCGACTGACGGAGGTACAAATTGGCAAAACTCAAGCAATTGGGTTTATACAACACCTTCAACCTATTCGCATGCCGATATTCATTCACTAAATTTTTATGGCAACACTTTATACTGTGGCTCTGACGGAGGTGCATTTTCAAAAAACGGAAACGATGTTTGGTCGAACATAAGTAACGGGCTAAACATAAGCCAAATTTATAGCTTTAGCAACTCAGAATTAAATCCAAATTTAATAACAATCGGCTGTCAAGATAATGGCTCTAACCTTTTAAATTTTAACCAATGGACTCACATTATGGGTGCCGATGGTATGAAAACAATTATTGATTATTCCGACCAAACATTAAGTTTTATTACATATCAATACGGAGCAATTCTACGGTCTGACTTTTATGGAGAGTATATAACCAATATTTTCAATCCAGATGATTATTCCGAAACTAGCGAATGGCTTACCCCTTATGTTTTATCTCATAGCACAAAATACACAATGTACGTTGGTTGCACAAACATTTACAAAACCGAAAATGGCGGAATATCTTGGGCTAAAACCACTGATTACTCTACAATAGAGTTCGATGTTATGGCGATTGCACCAACAAACGACAATATTGTTATTGCATATAACGGTAGCGTTTTTATTCGCACAACCGATGGAGGAATTACATGGCAACCACTAAACACTCTAATTGGAGGAGCAATAACCGACATTGAATTTTCTAATACCGACGAAAATATAGTTTACGCATGCTTAACAAGCGGACACTCCTCACGTGTTTACAAATCTGTTGATTGCGGAACAAACTTTACACAGATAACAAAAACACTTCCAGCCTTAGGCTCTAACTGCTTAGCTTTAGAGAACAACGACGTTAATGGCATTTATTTAGGTATGGAATTCGGCGTTGTTTACACAAACGACAACTTAACCGAATGGATAGATTTTTCGGAAAACTTGCCAAATGTAAAAGTAACAGACATTCAATATCTTAGTTCTATAAATAAAGTTAGACTTGCAACTTTTGGCAGAGGTGTTTGGGAGTCTGACACGTTTAATAGCTCTGTAAATATAGAGAGTTCTCAACTTTTTTCAAATTTTAAAATATATCCAAATCCTGCAAAAGAAAATATTAATATTGAAGCTAATAATTTTTCTAAAATTGTTATTTACAACTCATCTGGGGTACTAATTAAAAAATTCGCCAACACATCTAACACTATAAATTTTAGCACATCTAATTTAGTTGAAGGTTTGTATTTTGTAAAAGTGATCGCCAAAAATGGAGAATACTACACAAAGAGTTTCATCAAAAATTAAACAACAATAATTTTGAAAATTATTTTATCAACAATTTTTGCTTTTATTTTTTTAACATCTAATTCGCAGCTTAACACCCAAAACATTATAAACAAAGCACGAACCGACATTTACAACAAAAACTACAGCGAAGCCTTACAAAAATTAAATTCAGTTATTGAAATTAAACCCGAATTAATTGAACCATATTTTTATAGAGGAATAATAAAATATCAACTAAACGATTTTGTTGGAGCCGATGCCGATTTAACAAAAACAATAACAATGAACCCCTACTACACTTCGGCTTACCACTATTTAGGAATTGTAAAAAGCAATATGTTCGATTTTAGTTCTGCTATATCGCACATAAACAAAGCCATAGGACTTTCGAGCTACGATGCATCAATATATTTAACCAAAGGCATTATTTATTTACAGATGAACGAAACCGAAAAAGCTATTTCAAGTTTTAACGAATCTGTAAAATTAAACAACCAAATAGCTGAAACCTATTTAAACATTGGAATTGCACATTTAATAAGAAAAGAGTACAACGAATCGTTAAAAAATTTAAACAAAGCAATAAAATTAAATAGTTTTTTTGCCGATGCCTTTGCAAGAAAAGCAATTGTTTATTTAGAAACAAACAAATTAGACAGTTCGCTAACAGAAATAAATGCTGCCATAAAATTAGATAAAAACAACCCACTATATTACTATTGGCGAGCAAATATAAATTACAAAATTCCAAATTTTAACGCAACAATAAGCGATTACAGTAAAACAATTGAATTATCGCCTGAAAATGCACTTGCTTATTATAACCGTGCAATAGTTGAAAACGAAATAGGCTTATACAACGAAGCAATAACCGACTATGCAAAAGTAAACGAATTAGAACCAAATAATTTACTTGCATACTACAATAAAGGCACAATCTTTTACAACCAAAACAACTACAAACAAACAATTATTGAAATGACAAAATCTATTGAAATACTTCCTGAATTTTACCAAGCATACAAACTACGAAGTATCTCTAAATTGAAAATAGGTGATAAAAAAGGAGCATTTACCGACAATTTAATTGCAGAAAAACTAAATAACAACATAAACAAGATAGGAATTGACACAAACAAACTTAACAAAATAATAAGCCTAAACGATAATTTTACCTCAATTACAAATAACAAAAACACAATTGACGCATTTAAAAATATTGAATTTAAAATAGTTACAAAAGAATTTAACACCGACGTTTTTCTAAAAAACTATTTCTATGAAGAAATAGAAGAACTAAATTCAATTTTACCAAAACAATACAAAGTAGTGTTAACAAATAATAATTCAGACCTAAACAATAACCAAACTAATGAAATAGAACTTTTTTTAGCAAATTTACCAAACAAAAACAGTAAAGAAATGCTATTTCTAACTTCACTTATAAATATAGAAATAAAAAACAACAAAACCGCCGAAGATAAATTAATTACACTAATAACTACAACCAACAATTATTTTATAGCCAACTACACACTTGCAACACTATACGAAAAAACATTTTACCTAAACAACAGCTTAACTAGTGTTGATAACACAATAAATATTAATGGATTAAACAACAACTACACTACCTCAAAAAACAAAACCAATTACACCCAAATTATTGATTATTATAGCAAACTTTTACAAAAAAACGCATTAGTAAACTTTAATTTAGGCAATATTTACAACACTTTAGGCGAATATTACACATCAATATATTACTACACAAAATCAATAAACGAAGACCCTTACTTTACTTTTGCCTACTTTAACCGCGGATTAACAAACATACTTATAAAAGAAAACGAAAAAGCATGCATAGATTTCAGTAAATCAGGCGAATTAGGATTTCAAAAAGCATACAATTTAATAAAACAATATTGCAACCCAATAAAATAATAGAAAAAAAAGCATATTCCCTTTTTAATTCTATAAATATTTTGTACTTTTCCAAAATAAAAATCTAATAACTTTATTAATGGATTTTAACATAGATAAAAAGAATAATTACACTATTGTAAGTGTTGTTTCTGAAAAGTTAGACACTAAAATTGCACCAATTTTAAAGTCAGAATTAGTCCTTATTTCGGGCAATGGTGAAAAAAACATTATTTTAGACCTATCTAAATGTCGATATTGCGACTCATCTGGCTTAAGTGCAATTCTTGTAGCCAACAGACTTTGCAAAAATGCAAACGGAAAATTTGTTTTAACCGGTTTACAAGAAGCTGTTGAACGATTAATTAACATTTCTCAATTAGACACTGTATTAAACATAGCCGACTCGGTTAAAAAAGGCGAAGAATTAATTAGCTAAAATGAATTTTAACCTTACAATTTTAGGCAGTAATTCGGCATTACCTAAAATAAATAGATTTTCAACAGCTCAGATACTTAACATTTCTGAGCGTTTTTTTTTAATAGATTGTGGCGAAGGTACACAAATTCAGCTTAGACGATACCAAATTAAATTCTCTAAAATAAACCATATTTTCATTAGCCATCTTCATGGCGATCACATTTACGGTTTACCCGGATTAATCTCAACCTTTAACCTATTAGGACGAAAATCAGACTTGCATATTTACAGCCATTCCGATTTAGAACCCATTCTAAGTTTTTTATTAACCAATATTGAACGAAATTTGCAATTTAAAATAGTGTACCACCAAACCAATACAAAAGAAAAAACCATAATATACGAAGACAAAAAAGTAATAGTAGAAGCATTTCCACTTAAACACAAAATACCAACAACAGGTTTTATTTTTCGTGAAAAACAACAATTACAAACACTAATAAAAGAAAAAATAGAATTTTACCAAATACCCATTTCAAAACGAAAAGAAATAAAAGACGGTGCAAATTTTACTACCTCAGAAGGAAAAACAATAAAAAACTCAGAACTAACATTAAAAACAAAAGAACCTCGCTCCTATGCATTTTGCTCCGACACGCAATTCTCCGAAAAAACCGCAAAGTATGTAGAAAACATAAACGTATTGTACCACGAAGCAACATTTCTCGAAAACTTAAAAATTCGAGCAAAAGAAACTATGCACTCAACAGCCAAAGACGCTGCTACAGTTGCAAAAATGGCACAAGTAAAATTATTACTAATAGGACATTTCTCTTCACGCTACAACAATTTAGATGCACACTTAACCGAAGCAAAAAAAGTTTTCGAAAACACAGTTACAGCAACCGACGGCTTTACTTTATCAATATAACAAAAAACAAACCTACATACCTCACTTATTATTTAGATTAATTTTAAATCTCTATTAATGTTTTAAAACACAAAAATATAATTATTCTACGCTTATTATAATAGTAATTTTGCAACCAAATTTTAATTTAATTAAAATGCAAGACGGAAAATCATCAATAAGCAAATTTATTTACACATTTATTGTAGTATTTATAATTTGGAATGCATTTACTTGGCCCGGAAAATTTACAGACATACAATTAGCAGAAGTATTAACAGGCATTTTTGTAAGTATAGTTTTAGCCCTATTAACAAATAAATTCTTTTCGAGTTTTGGATTAAAAGGAATATTACCCATTAAAATTTTATACTTTGTACAATATTTATTCGTTTTTTTAATAGCACTAATAAAAGCCAACTACGATGTTGCACGAAGAGTTATTTTACCATCATTACCTATAAACCCCGGCATAATCGAATTTAAAACAAACCTTAAAAACGACTTCGCAAAAATGGTTTTAGCGAATAGCATAACACTTACACCAGGAACACTTACATTAGATGTAATTGATGACACTTTTTACGTACATTGGATTGACGTAACTACTGAAGATGCAGAACAAGCATTTAAAGAAATAGCAGAACCATTCGAGAAAATCTTACTCAAAATATACAAATAAAACTTTACAGTATGCAAATTGTATTAATAACAGTATTATCACTAATGACTCTCGGGTTGTTTTTTAGTTTCCTGAGATTTATAAAAGGACCTACAGCCGCCGACAGAACAGTTGCTTTAGACACAATGTCTGTTATAGCTACAGCTGGATTAGTTCTGTTGGGACTAATGTTTGACCGATACATTTACATTGATGTAGCACTAATATATGCCGTACTTGGGTTTATTGGTGTAATAGTAATTGCACGTTTTATAGAAAAAGCATTATAATGGAAATATTAAAATACATAGGATATGGACTTCTAATAATAGGCGGAATATTCTTATTTTTAGGAGCATTGGGTATTTACCGAATGCCTGACTTGTACAACAGACTACAAGCAGGGACAAAAGCAAGTACAATAGGTGCTATGAGCGTAATCTTAGGAGTTGGTTTTATTCAACCAGATTGGCTTATAAAAACACTTATAATTGTTGTGTTTATTGCAGTTGCAAACCCACTTAGTTCTCATGCTATTGGCAGAGCAGCATACAAAGCAGGATTAAAACCAATTATGAAAACTAAAATGGACGCTTACGAAAAAACACAAAATATTCAAGAAACAAAGGAGGTTAAACTATGATAGTTTACGTTATTATTTTTAGTATTTTATCAATACTTCTTATAGCTTCTGCAATTTATGCAGTTGTTCAAAAAGACTTACTAATAGCTGTAATTTCAACAGGCGTAATAAGTCTTATTCTTTCTGTATTTTTTTACTTAATGCACGCTCCAGACGTTGCCCTTACCGAAGCTGCTATTGGAATTGCCCTAACAACAATAATTTTTGTTATAACAATTAGAAATACAACCAGAAACGAAGATGAATCAATCGATAATAACCTTGATAAATTTTAAAAAATGAGAAAAGTATTCGTAATTATTTTATTAATTTTAGTTGGTTATTTCTTAACAAACACATTTAGCCTAATAACATTTGGAGAAAATAGAATAGGAAATACTTCGGAAGAAAAAAATGTTGCAGCCTATTACTTAAACAACACAAAAGAAAAAACCTCGGTAGCAAACGTTGTTACAGCAATTGTAGTAAATTACAGAGGCTTCGATACATTAGGCGAAGTAACCGTATTATTCTTAGCAACAACAGGATTAGGAAGCATTCTGTTTCGCCGAAAAGAAGACGAAGACCAAATTGAAAGAATTTCAAAACCATCTTCATCTTTAGTTCAAACAGGCTCTAGAATTCTATTCCCACTAATTGCCCTTTTAGGAATTTATGTTTTTATTCACGGACACTTAACTCCAGGTGGAGGCTTTCAAGGAGGTGCTATTATTGCAACCGGATTCTTATTAATGCTTATATCATACAAAAATTTTAAAGCCGGACACACAATGCTAATTTGGGTTGAAAGTTTAGCTGGAATTACATTTGTAACAATAGGTCTTTGGGGATTATTAACCAGTGGTTCTTTCCTAGAAAACACATTGCCAGGAGGAGAACTAAACAATTTAATTAGCGGAGGAATTATACCAATAATTTATATAGCAGTAGGATTTAAAGTTGCAGCCGAACTAACAGGCGTTTTAGACATATTATTAAACATTAAACCTAAAAAATAATGTACAATTTAGAACTACAAAATAATTTAATAACCACATCAGTTTATGGTTCTGCAATTGCCCTTATTTTAATAGGACTGTATGCAGTTTTAGTTAAAAAAAACCTAATAAAAATTGTAATCGGACTATCTATTATTGATGCAGGAATACACCTGCTTTTTGTTGCAATTGGCTACATAAAAGGATTTACAGCACCAATATTTTCGCCTGGCAGCGAAAATTTAGCCAACAAAATGGTCGATCCAGTACCTCAAGCATTAGTACTAACAGCAATTGTTATTGGCTTTGCAACAACTGCCGTTGCACTATCATTAGTTATACGATTGTACAAACATCATAATACAGCAAGAATTGATCAAATAAAATCTTTAAAATGGTAATTAGTCCTGTTCATTATATTGCGGTGCCTCTATTAGCGGCTTTTTTAATACCGTTATTAAGTAAGTTCATTCATAAAGAACTTGCTCGAATTGTTCCCGGAATAGTATTCTTATACTCTATTTTTATATCGATAACATTAATGCTTCAAATTGGCGATAAAGGTATAATATCCGAAGTTATTGCAGGTTGGCAAGCCCCTTGGGGAATAAACTTAGTTTTCTCACCATTTAGCGGATTTTTAGCCAGCTTAATGTCTATTATTGGATTCTTAATATGGCTATACAGTTATAACTTTAAGAAAATAGACAAAGAACAATCTCAAAAATACCATATTTTACAAATGATGATGGTAACCGGAGCTATTGGTATAGTACTTACCGGCGATATTTTCAACCTATTTGTTTTTATGGAAATAACAGCTATCACAGCCTATTCTTTAACCTCATTTTATAGAGAACGAGACGGAGCAGAAGCCGGATTCAAATACCTACTAATTGGTAGTTTTGCCTCAGTTCTTATTTTATTAGCCATAATGATACTATACACACAATTAGGCACTCTAAATATGGCTGAAATTGCTCAAAAATCGCACTTAATACCAACATCTTTAAAAACAACAATTATAGTCTTATTTTTAGTAGGGTTTGGAATTGAAGCAGAAATGTTCCCTCTCAACGGCTGGGCACCAGACGCTTACTCACAATCACCCGGACCAATTGGTGCAGCCTTCGCTGGAATTGTTGTAAAAGCCGGAGTTTACGCCCTTGTAAGAGTTATTTTTACTTTATTTGATATTCACGGAGCCTACGATTTTTTAATTTACGGAGGTTTAATAACAATGATTATTGCAGAAACATCAGCCTTAGCTCAAACAAACCTAAAACGAATGCTCGCCTACTCAAGTATAGGACAAATGGGGTTTGTACTTATGGCTTTTGGAATTGGAACACACCAAGCAATTGTTGGTGCTCTTTTCCTAATGTTTAACCACGCTATAATAAAAAGCCTATTATTTATGAGCGGTAGCTACCTAACATACAACTCATTAACAAAACAAATATCTGCATTAAGCGGATTAGGAAAAAAACTACCATTAGTCTCAATATTATTCGGAATAGGAGCTTTTGCAATTGTTGGGCTACCTCCTTTCTCAGGATTTTGGAGCAAATTATATGTTCTATCTGCAGCTGCCGACAAAAATATGTTATTACTTATAATGACTATATTAGCAGTAAGTATTGTTGAAATTATATACTATTTTAGAGTTGTAAGCACACTATATTACGGTAAACAAAACCCAGAAATTGAAATTCAAAAACCATCAATAAATGCAATGGTTTCAATGATAGCTCTCGGAATTACAATACTTGTAGTAGGTGTTTACCCTGATGTTATAACAAATCTACTTGAAAACGCAGCAACAGCACTTACAGATAAAGCAACATATATACAAAGCGTACTAACTCAAAATTTGCCAATTAATTAATATAAACTACCCTCAATATGAATAGTTTCTTTTTAATATTATTGATACTTTTAGCTGGAGCAGCAATTTCTTTTGCTCTCGGAAAAATATCTTCTATAATAAGTGGTACTGTAGCATTCTTATCAATAGCTTCAGCTTCAGTATTATTTTTTACGCAACTAAAAAACAATACATATATAGAATTTCCACTAGGGGAAATTCAACTACAATGGGGTATAGATAGTTTTGGCTACATATTTGCATTAATTGTCTTAGGTTTAGGAAGTTTAGCTTCACTATACTCGATTTCATACATGCAAAATAAAGAACGAACTGGAATTTTTTATTTCAACTTTGTTCTTGTTATCACTTCAATGGTTGGAATTATTTTCAGTCAAGACTTTATTTCATTTTTCATTTTTTGGGAAATAATGACTTGGTCATCGTACCTACTAATTATCTTCAACAAAAAAGATGTAAAAGAAATAGGCGTAAAATATATGATATTCAGTGCAATTGGGGCATATTCAATGCTTACTGCAATTGTAATGATAAAAGGAAATTACAACACATTTTTAATTTCTGATGCAATACAAGCCGGAGCTTTCAATTTTACAAATAATGAATATATACCAATTTTACTATTAATAGGATTTGCAGTAAAAGCCGCAACAATGCCATTACACGTTTGGGCTCCTAAAGCCTACTCAAACTCACCAATGTCGTTTACTGTAATTTTTTCTGGAGCAATGTCTAAAATGGGCGTACTTGGTATGGCTCTTGTGTTAGTTAGAATTTTCACATTTAACGCTAATAACGAAGCAATTTTACCCAACTTCTCCCCAATTATTTTACAACAAACACTCGCTTGGCTTGGAGCTATAACAGCAGTTATTGCAACACTATACGCATTAATGCAAGACGACGCAAAAAAACTTTTAGCTTACTCTTCAATAGCACAATTAGGCTATATTACAGTAGGTTTAGCAATTGGCACAAAACTTAGCGTAATGGCAGCACTTTTTTTAGCAATTGTTCACGGAATATTTAAAGGTGCACTTTTTATGGTTGCCGGCGCTGTTGAACGACAAGCAGGAACTACAGATATGACAAAAGTATCTGGATTAATTAGAAAAATGCCTTTCACATTTTTTACCGCATTAATTGCAATTATTGCATTAGCAGGCATTCCTCCACTCGGCGGCTTTGTTGGAAAATGGATGCTTTACGAATCTTTAATAACAGAATCGAACAGCTATTTCTTAGTAATTTTAGTATTCTTTTCAAGCACATCGGCATTCCTTTACTGTTACCGCTTCCTTTTCGGACTTTTCCTAGGACAAGAAGAAGAAGCTACAAAAGACGTTAAAGAAGCCCCAATTACAATGATAATACCAATGCTAATACTATCGGTACTTTTGATGGTTACAGGTGCTTACCCTGGAATTTTATTCGACCCAATTGCAAAAGGTATGGAAACTATAGGGTTCAACAACGTTACTTGGGATATGTCTGTTCTAGGAAATATTTGGGGCAACTCAGTAAATATGATTTACGTTTGGCTAACAATAGTAATAGTGTTTATAGCAGCTTTCATTTTCCTAACACTTAAAGGATTAAAAGGAACACGTTATGTTAGCACAAAAGACATCTCTACTTCTGGAGAAATACCATTAGAACACGAAAATTTAACATTTCAAATAAACTTCTTTCAACCTTTTAGGCGTGCCGCAGCCCCTATGTACAAACGCAGTATGGATAAAATTTGGAATGAAATAGGTTCCGGATTAGAATCTTTATTCAATTTTACACGAAAAATATACACCGGAAATGGACAAACTTATGCAATATTTGTTATTGCGTTTCTTGTTCTTATGTTGTTATTAAAAGATACATTGTTTTTAAATTAAATTTGATTATAAAAATAATTTCATAAATCATAAATTACAAAATGGAAGATTTAGCTATTAAAATATTAGGTGCAGTACTAACAACAATAATGGCATTTACTGTTGGAATGTTTTATGGCGGTTTTGTTCGTAAACTTACCGCCCGAGTTCAAAACAGAAGAGGTCCTGTTGTTTATCAAAATTTTATCGATTTATTAAAATTACAAAGCAAAACAACAAATATCGCACACGGATTTATGCATCACATGGCTCCTATTTGGATGATAATAGCATCTTTAACAACTTTAATGTTTTTACCAATCCTAAACGGCAACTTGTGGTTCCCAAACATATCATTCCACGGCGACTTAATTTTTCTCTTATATATGATGGTATTTGGTTCATTGGGTATGGCATTGGGTGCCGGACAAACCGGAAATCCAAACTCTGCAATAGGAGTAACCAGAGGACTTAGCCAAATGGTTGGTTTTGAAATACCTTTCGTTATGTCATTAATTGCATTAATGATACAATACAAAACTACATCAATACAAGACATTATGATTGCTCAAAACGAATCTGGAATTTGGAATATGTTTTCAAATCCTTTCGCTTTTTTAGCTGCATTATTTGCAATGTTTGGTATGTTTCGTTACTCACCTTTCGATATTGTAGGTGCTCCTGCAGAACTTGCTTCAGGTCCAGTTTCAGAATTTGGCGGAAAATATTTAGGAACAATGATGACCGCAAACTCAATATTTAGCTTCTTTAAATTAACACTTTACGTAAATTTATTTATGGCAGGTGCCGGAAATATTAATGATGTAGGAATTGTTGCTACACTAATAGCCATAGTAATATTATTGATTAAAACATTTGCACTATATATGGTACCAGTCTTTTATGGCTGGGTTAGCCCTCGCTACAGAACCGAACAAGCAATACGTTATTTTTGGGCTTGGCCTTCAGCTCTCGGATTAATTGGCATTGTTTGGGCACTTATTTAACTTAAAGTTTTTATTTATTATCGATTTTTTGAAATATGACAATAACAGAAAATAATATTAAACAACCAATAGGAGAATACATACAAAATTGGGCAAGAAAACACTCTCTTTTTGTATTAGCTTACGGAACAGGTTGTGGTGCAATTGAAATTCCACCAACAATGACCTCTCGTTACGATGCCGAAAGATTTGGAATTAGAGGTGCTGCTACTCCTCGCCAAGCCGATGTATTACTTATTACAGGGTACTTAGCAACTAAATCACTAAAAAGAGTAATTCGTGTTTACGAACAAATGCAAGACCCAAAATATGTTATTGCATTTGGCTCTTGTACAATAAACGGAGGCATGTATTACGATAGCTATAACACAATAAACGCTTTAGACAGATACATTCCTGTTGACGTTTACATAAATGGCTGTATGCCCCGTCCAGAAGCTGTTATATCAGGATTTGTTGAACTACAAAAACAAATAGCATCAGGAAATGCATACAACGCTACAAAATACAAAGAAAACCTTGAATGGTATAGAGAAAACCAAAAGAAAATAATTAAAAATTGGCGTATGCCCGACTATAACTGGTAAAACACAACAGTAACTTATTTAATTTTTTTCAGAAAAAAAATATAAAATGGACAATTTACAAATTGAAAACAACATACTCGAAACAATAAAAACTGCTTTTAAAGTAGAAGGTAAAGTTGTAAGAGAAAAAAGAGTTGAAATAACAGCACATAAACAACTTATTTCAAGTATTTTATTGTTTGCAAAAAATCAACATAATTATATTCATCTAAACCATATTACTTGCGTAGATTGGATTGAAGATGGAGAATTTGAAATAAACTACATAATTTGGTCTCCAACTACCAAAAACACCCTAATAATAAAAACTAGAATTTCTCGCGAAAATGCCCAAATGGAAAACATTGATAATATTTGGGACCAAGCAAACACTTACGAAAGAGAAATGAGAGAAATGTACGGCATTGAATTTCCTGGATTAATTGGCGAACACGAATTTATTCTTGAAGATTGGGACGAAATGCCTCCTATGAGAAGAGATTTTGACACATTAGAATACGCAACAAAAACATTTTACCAACGACCAGGCAGAGAAGACGCTAAAGACGTTAGAGAAGAATTAACTAAACAAAGCGGAGAGGAAATACCTGAATTCGCTAAGAAATATTCGAGAGAGAAATAATGGAAAAAGAAACCACACTATATATTGGACCTCAACACCCTGGTATAACCGGGAATATGATGGTTAAACTAAAAGTAACAGGCGATACTATTTCTAGTGCTTCTACTCACGTTGGATACCTACACCGTGCATTCGAAAAACTTATAGAAAGAAGAAACTGGCTACAATCATTCACAATACTTTGCCGTTTTTGCGTTCCAGAACCAGACCCAATGGAACTTACTTACGCAAGAGCTGTAGAAGAAATTGAAGGACGAGAAGTTCCCGAAAGAGCGGAATATATTCGCACAATTGTAATGGAATTAGCCCGTATTCAGTCATTTATGCTTTGGTACGGCGGACAATCAGGCTCGTCTGGATTATACCTTGTTGGACAATGGTCGGTTGGAGATAGAAACTACATTCTAGACTTATTTGAAGACCTTACAGGCGGTAGAGTTTACCACATGTATATATGGCCCGGAGGAGTTCGTAGAGATTTACCAGAAGGCTGGAAAGATAAAGCATTAAAAACAATGGATTATCTAGAAAAACGCCTCGATGAATACGACAAACTTATGTTCGACAGTACAATATTCCAAAAAAGAGCTCAAGGTGTTGGCATAATACCAAAAGACAAAGCAATTGAATGGGGAGTTGTAGGTGCACCACTTAGAGGAACAGGAATAAAACACGACGTTAGAATAGACGAACCATATTGTGCATACGATAAATTAAATTTTATAGTACCAACACAAGAAGGTGGAGATGTTTGGGCTCGTGCATTAGTTCGCCGACAAGAAATTCGTCAATCAATAAGTATTATACGCCAAGCATTAGATAAAATGCCCGCAGGCGAATTTTACAACAAAATACCAAACCCTATGAAATGGTCTATTCCTGCTGGCTCAGCTTGGGTAAAAACAGAAAGCGTAAGAGGTGAAGTTGGTTTCTATGTTGAAAGCGATGGCTCTAACAAACCTCGACGAGTTCATGTAAAAGGTGCTGCATACACTCACGGAGTTACCGTTTTAGAAAAAATATTAGTTGGACAAAACATTGCCGATGTTTCTTTTATTTTGAACTCATTAGGCGTTTGTCCTCCCGAAATTGAAAGATAATAGAATTAATTATCGGTAAAAATTATATTTATCGATAAATAAAAAATATTAAATAAAAAATATTAAAGAATGAACTTTTTCGATTTAAAAGGATTATTGCAACCATTAGGAGCAGTTAAGCAGTTAGGTAAAAAACCTCACACTATTAATTATCCTTACGAAACAAAACGAACTGCCGACCGTTATCGTGGATTACATTATAACGATTTAGAAGTTTGTATTGGTTGCGGAAATTGTTCTACAATTTGTCAAAATGCAGCTATTGATATGATTAATATTGATGGCATTACAGCAAAAAATGGCGATAGCGGATTACGTCCACGCGTAGATAACGGAAGATGTTGTTGGTGTGCACTTTGCGTTGAAGTTTGCCCAACAGGCTCTCTTAGCCTTACAAAAGATTACATTTACGTTACTCCAGATGCAAACGCATTCTTATGGACACCGGGAGTTAGCAACCCCGATGCAAAAAACAATATATCGTTCACAAGCGATACAAATTTATCACTTTCAATGTACCAAAGAGTTCCAATGCGTGAACTTGATGGAATGGAAAGAGTAAAATCTTTTGCAGAAGTTGTTTTAGGATACTCGGAAGAAGAAGCTCGTGCCGAAGCTCAAAGATGTATATCTTGCGGATTATGTTCAAATGTTTGTCCAGACCACATGCACATTCCAGAATACATAAATGCAATTGCACAAGGTAACGATAACGATGCACTAAAAATTATATACGACAACAACCCTTTCCCAGAAATGTGCGGAAAAGTTTGTACTCGCCGTTGCGAAGATGTTTGTGCAATTCAAGTTCGCGGTGAAGCAGTTGCTATACGCTGGCTAAAACGTTATGCTACAGAAACTGCACCAACAGCTCAAAAAATTAAAGACATTGTAAACCCAATAATTGCCGAACCAAACGGAAAAACTGTTGGTATTATAGGAGCTGGTCCTGCAGGATTAACCGCTGCATACTATTTAGCTTTAAGAGGTTTCGATGTTACTATTTACGAAGCACAAAGTTATGCCGGAGGTATGACTATGTTTGGAATACCTAAATACCGCTTCCCATTAGACAGCGTAAAAAAACAAGTTGAATATATGGAAAGCATTGGGGTTAAAATAAAATATAACACCAAAGTTGGACGAGATATTTCTTTTGAAGAAATGCACACTGCTTACGATGCAATTTTTGTTGGTATAGGTTTCCAAAAAGCATGGACTTTAGGCATTGAAAATGAAGATATTCCGGGCTGTATTGCAGCTGTTGATTATCTAAACATAATAAATCGTGGCGATAGTTTTGATGTTGGAAAAAAAGTAGCCGTAATTGGTGGTGGTAACGTAGCTATTGATGGAGCCAGAGTTTCTGCACGTTATGGAGCCGAAGTAACAATACTTTATCGTCGTAGAATTTCTGAAATGCCTGCCGATTGGGAAGAAATTGAAGGTGCTGAACACGAAGGCGTTCACATTGCTATTCAAACAATTCCTACAAGAATTATTAAAGGTGAAAACGGAAAAGTTAGCGGTATAGAATACTTAAAAGCCGAAATGATTGCCGACGAAAATGGCGGAAGACCACGCCCTGTGGCTATTGAAGGTAGCGAAACAATTTTAGAATGCGACACAGTAATTGGTGCAATTGGTCAAGAAGCAGACTATTCTTGGCTTCCTGAAAGTTTTAAAGCCAAAATTGAAATAAAACGAGGAATGATGATTGTTACCAACGAATTTAATCAAACTGGCGACCCAAAAGTTTTTGCCGGTGGAGATGCCGTAAACAAAACTGCCGATGCTATTTCTGCTATTGCTGATGGTTATATGGCTGTAAAAGGTATTTCTAAGTTTTTATTGGGAAATTAAAGTACATTCTACACTTTCTATAAACTAAAAAATCCATAACTCAGAAAAACTGATTTATGGATTTTTTAGTTTACCCCGACTTAGATTTTGTGTTTACATCTACGCTTAAGCCATCATAAGCCAAAAAAACATTTTTTGGAAGTTCTTTTTCAACCTCATCTGCTAATCCTAATGAATGACTAATATGAGTTAAATAAGCCTTTTCCGGCTTTATTTCTTCAATAAGTTTTAGTGCTTCAGATAATGTAAAATGAGATATGTGCTCCTCTTTTCTTAGGGCATTAATTATCAACACCTTAACTCCTTTAATTTTATCTTTTTCAATTTCCGAAATATAGTTGGCATCAGTTATATAAGCTATATTTCCAATTTTATATCCTAAAATTGGAAGTTTTAAATGCATAACTCTAATTGGGATAATTTCAACATCAAATATTTTAAAAGTATTTTCATCAATAATATTAATATTTATTTTTGGCAATCCCGGATATTTACTCTCTGAAAAAACATATAAATATTCATTTTTCAATGAATCTGAAACTCTTTTTTCGCAATAAACCTCCATTGGTTTTTTCTGAATGTAATTGAAAGCTCTAACATCGTCGAGCCCACCGGTATGGTCTTTATGTTCGTGTGTAAAAATAATTGCATCGAGTTTTTGCACTTTTTCTCGCAACATTTGTTGACGAAAATCGGGACCCGAATCAATTACAAAAGTATGGTTATTAATTTCAATTAAAACAGAAGTGCGTAATCGTTTATCTTTTGGGTTTGTTGATTGACAAACATTGCAATTGCAACCAATTATTGGCACTCCTTGAGAAGTTCCTGTTCCTAAAAAAGTTAATTTCATTATCATTTAATTAATAACTAACCCCCAATTATTTTTTTTGTGAATAAGTTTTCCAATTGCAAAGCCAAAAGCAGCACCAACAACTACATCGCTTGCCCAATGTTTGTTATCGTAAATTCTTGAAACGCTTGCTAAAGTGGCTATACTATATGCTAAAATTGGCACCCAAACTGTTTTTTTGTATTCAGAAGCAACTACTGTAGCTACTGAGAAAATAGAAGTTGTATGCCCAGAAGGCATTCCTTTATACCAACTATTGCCACAAACTCCTGTAAATGCGTATTTATCGGAAAATTCGCCTTGATATGGTCTTTGTCGGTTTATTAAATATTTTGGAATTTGAACATATAATCCGGAAATTAAGTATGCTTTTGTTGCAAGCATTGCGGTTTTTTTTGAGCGTTGGTTTCTAAAAATCAATCCTTCGGTATATAAAAGTGCCATAGACCCCATTGAATATAAGCCACTACCCCACGGCTCTAAAAAATTTATCGATAAATTATCTAAAGTTTTTGTTCTGTTTTTTTGAAACAAGTCTTGCACTTCATAATCTTGTGTAAATGCTAAAACCGCTGTTGTTATTACAATTCCTGTTGTTATTAATTGTGGCTTTTTCCATTTTATTGGCGAAATACCAACATCTTTAGTGTCTAAAATTACTGATTTAAAAAAATGTTTATCGAACCTTGCTTTAGTAAGTTCTTGGGCATTTATTGAACAAATAGTACTAAAAAATAGAGCTAAAATTATTGTTATTTTTTTCACTAAAATATGTTTATTTCACTACAAATTTGTTTGTTATTATTGAGTTATTGTAAGATATGCTAATTAAATAAATTCCTTTATTTAGGTTGTAATTTTGTAAAGTTATCGAATTTTCGCCTTTTTCAAAATAAATATTAGTATTTAGCACTTGCTGTCCGAGCATATTTGTAATAATAACATTTGAGTTAAAATTGGTGTTAGAAAGCACTTTTAAATAATTTTGTGTATTAAATATTTTTAAACTTATAGCATTTTCTGAGGTAATATTGGTTGTGTTTAAAACATAGAAACTCCAATAACCTTCTGGTGCAGGCATTGGGCGTACTTGAGTTTTTCCAGAATTAGCGTTTGCCTGAATATAGTAATAAACGCGAGTTCCCGATGTTTGAACGGGAATGTATCCTGTCCATTCGTTTAGTGTTGTGTTTGTAAAGTTCATTATTACAGATTGGTATGGTTCTAACAGGTCGGTTTTATAGTATAATGTTGCCGAATTTATTCCTGAGCGGTGCATTATTTTAGATTTTACTTCATAATTTGTGTAAATATTATCGGTATTAGACAAGCGTTTGTGAGAAATTAAGAGTGGATCAGTTGTAGCAATTTCGTGAGTAATGCAATGTATAGCTCCGCTTGAAAAGATTGGTCCAGAATCGTCGTCGCAATCAACTCCAACTACGTTGTATCCTGGCATTGCTTCTCTATATATTCTTAGGGCTGTTGTATCGTATTGTTGGTAATATGTTGGAACAATTATGGTTTTGTTTATAATTAGTGAGTTTGTATAAGTGTAGTAATATCCACTGTTCCAACTACCATCGGGGTAATCTCCGTTTAAATCTGGTGGGCTGGGAATGCGAACAACTTTATACGCATCGCCAAAAACTGAATTTTCGTTTGCTAAAACATTTTGCAAGTTTGCTTCAATTTGTGGTCCATCGGCAATTCCAGATGGGTATTCTGCGCAAAGAATTGTTTCTTCGTCTAACATTTTCATGTGCATATCTATGTGGTGAATTCCATCGTAAGGAAGAACTGGAAATTTTATAAATTTATTTATTCCCATAAAGTGCTTCATAATTGTATCAATTTCGGCTTCTGTTTTTGGTGTTACGTCGTAATCGTTGTTTATTTGGTTTTCTTCGAGAATAAGTTCTTCGCAAAAGGCTGTTCCAAAGCCATCGGTAAAGTAGTTCCCACCGGTATTAACTAAGTCGGTAGGTGCTTGTGTTGTTTGGTAAAGCGGAATGTTAAAAGCGCCGGAAATTGGGCTTGCCGAGGTGTCGTCGCGTGGACGAGGGCGGTTATAAATCCAATCTAAAAATAAAAGCGAATCCACATTATTAGTGTAAATATTATTTACTGCATAATCTCTAATCCAAACGGAGTTTGTACCGTAATTTATAAATTTAACATTTGTAATATCAACATTTTCGGTTTGTAAATAATTTTTTGCACTTGCCGAGTCGGTTGTTAAAATATACACTTTACATTCTTCTACTGCTGCACGTACTATTTCTGTTAATTGTGGTTTGTAGCTTATCCAAGAGATTACTATTGCTTGCATTTCTTCCCATTCGGCAACACTTCTAACAGCCGATGCTGGGGGCAATGTTATTCCAACTGATGAAATATTTTTTACATAATTTGGCAAATATGCTCGTTCTTGTTTTGTCATATAGTTTGGCAAATACTGAGCATTTAATATGGTTATTGAAAAAACTAGAATTATAATTAATCTCATTTTGTTTAGTTTTATATTGTTAAAAGTATGTAAAATTTTTATAATTGAAAACCTTCAATTAATTTTTTAACTTCATTAATTTGACTTATTGGTGTAGATGTTGCACCGCTAATTCCGCAGGTATTTTTGTTTACAAACCACTCTTTTTTAAGCTCTTGCAAGTCTGAAATGAAATATGAATTGTTATTATTGTTTTTGCAAATTTGAAATAAAACATTCCCATTAGAGCTTTTTTTTCCACTTACAAAAATAATTACATCGTTTTCTTTTGAGAATAACTCTAAGTCTTTGTCTCTGTTTGCTACTTGTGGGCAAACGGTTTTATTAAACCTTAGTTCGTATTTTATTGGTAATGAGTTTATTTTAGATACAATTTCTTCGTATTTAGTTTTGCTCATTGTTGTTTGCGAGAAAATAGTTATTGGATTGTTTGGGTTTATTTTTGTTATTTGGTCTATGTTTTCTATTATTATGGCTTTGTCGTTAATTTGTCCAGATAGTGAAATTGCTTCGGGATGTTCAGTTTTTCCAAAAATTACAATTTGTTCGTTTTCTCTTCCTTTTTTATATGCTTCTAATACTTTTTTTTGAAGTTTTACAACAATTGGACAGGTTGCATCAATAATTTTTATGTTGTTTTGTTTTGCAATTTTATATGTTTTTGGGTGCTCTCCGTGAGCACGAAAAAGTACAGTTGTATTTTTTATTTCTGAAAATTCTTGTTTGCTTAATACGGTTAAACCTTTAGTTTTTAGCCTACTAACCTCCAAGTCGTTATGGACAATATCGCCTAAGCAAAGAATGTTTTTTTTGTCTTCTAATTCTTTTTCAGCAGTTTTTATGGCTTCGTCAACTCCAAAACAAAATCCTGCATTTTTATCAATATTTATTGTTATCATTTTAAGAGAACTGTTTTGTTTTTAACAATATCTATAACAATATTAAATTGATCGTTTATTGTAAGTATTGAATTATCTAAAACAATTGCATCTGGAGCTTGAATTAAAGGACTTTCTTTTCTATTTTGGTCTAAATAGTCGCGTTTATTTACATTTTCTAGAATTTCTTGGTATGATGTATTTTCGCCTTTTGCTTTTATTTCCTCAAAACGTCTGGTTGCACGTATTTCTGACGATGCTGTCATAAAAAGTTTAATTTCGGCATTAGGCATTACAACTGTGCCAATATCCCGTCCGTCCATAACAACGCCTTTATTTTTAGATATTTCTTGCTGTATATTTACCATCATTTTTCTAACTTCGGCAATTTGGCTTATTTCGCTTACAAGGTTTGAAACTTCAATTGACCGAATTTTGTTTTCAACGTTTTGTCCGTTTAAGTATGTGTCTGATGTTTTAGTTTGCGGGTTATATTTAAAGTCTATTTCAATTTTCTGAAGCGAATTAATTATTTTTTCTTTGTTTAATTGTGTTTGGTTAATTAATGAATTATTCATTGCGTAAAGCGTTACAGCTCTGTACATTGCACCTGTATCAATATAAATGTATTGCAAATAATTTGCTAATTGTTTTGCCAATGTACTTTTTCCGCAAGACGAGAATCCATCTATAGCTATGTTTATCTTATTTTTCATTATTTTAGATACAAAAAAGAGTTTTAGATTTTACTAAAACTCTTCAAATTTTAGAATATTTTTAAAATTAGCTCAATTTCTTTTTTATTTCTTTGTACATTTCTTCAGTCATTGTTGCTATGTTATATTTTTGTTTCCATCCCCAATGTTCAAAAAGTACAGAATCGTCGATGCTTTGAGGCCATGAATCGGCAATAGCTTGTCGAAAGTCTGGTTTATATGTAATTGTAAAATTGTGATTGTGTTTTTTTATTTCTTCCGATAATTGTTTGGGGTTAAAACTAATACCGCCTAAATTATAACTTGAACGTATTTTAATTTTCTCTTTTTCAGTTTCCATTAATGAGATTGTAGCATCAATTGCATCTTCCATATACATCATTGGTAATGATGTATTTTCAGACAGAAAACACTCGTATTTATTGTTTTTTACGGCTTCATAGAAAATTTCTACGGCATAATCGGTAGTTCCACCACCGGCTTCGGCTTTGTAAGAAATTAAACCGGGGTAACGGAGGCTTCTTACATCTACTCCGTATTTATTAAAATAATATTCGCACCAACGTTCTCCGGCAAGTTTACTTATTCCATAAACTGTATTTGGATCCATAAAATCGTTTTGTGGTGTATTTTGTTTTTTGGTTCCGGGTCCAAAAACTGCTATTGAACTTGGCCAAAATATTTTGCTTAGTTGTTTTTCTTTAGCAATATCTAAAATTATAAACAAGCTATTCATATTTATTTCCCAAGCTTTTGCAGGATTTTTTTCCGCATTTCCTGATAAAATTGCGGCTAAATGATATACTTCTGTTATTTTATATTTATCTACTACAGTTTCTACATCTTTTTTATTTAGTGCGTCTAAAATAACAAATGGACCTCCTTCAAAAACCTCTTTCATTGGTTCTCTAATGTCTGAAGCTATAACATTTTCGGCTCCAAATCTCTTTCTTAACTCTAATACTAAATCAGACCCAATTTGTCCAGATGCTCCTATTACCAATATTTTTTTCATTATAAGGGGTGTATTATTTTTTTAAAGTATGATTAATCAGATATTTACGTAATTATATTTTATTTTTTAACTTATTGCTAAATTAAGCAATTTTAGTATCTATAAAATGATATAGAACATATTTTTATTCATTAGGCAAAAATGCAGAAAATTCTTCAATTATTGGAAAATTACTTTCTATTCTTTGTATTTCAACAATGTTATTTGCAAACTTGTTTTTTTTGAGGTATTGTTCAAAAATAATTTCCGAATCGTTTTTAATTTTTTTGTTATAATCGCCAATTAAATTATAAACAATGCCTAATAAATTTATGTTCCTATTTTTCAGCAAATCAATAGACATAAGTGTATGATTTATGCTTCCTAATTTTGGTGTAGAAACTAATATTACGTTGTATTGTCTTTGTTCTAAAAAATCTATTGTTGTATAATTTTTTGTAAGTGGAACAAACAAGCCTCCAACACCCTCAATTATAATATATTGAAAATTTTTTTGAAGCATTTTTGTGCTTTCGTCTATTATGGCAATGTCTATTTCTTTTTTTTCTTCAGCAGCAGCTAAATGTGGCGATGCTGGGAATTTAAACACAAAAGGGCAGGTTGTTTTATCGAAATCTTCGGGAAATAAATTTACTTCCATTATTTTTCTATGCTGTAAAATATCTTCTGAAATACCTACACAGCCTGTTTGTGCTATTTTTTGTGTTATTACTGTTTTGTTTTTCGATAATAAATATTTTGCAAATAAGCCTGTTACAATGGTTTTTCCAACATCAGTATCAATTCCTGCTATAAAAATTGGAGTCATTGGTTTATTTTTAATTACTACTATTAATTAAACTGCTAAATAAGCCCAAATAATCGGCTTGTATTACTTCTTTAGAGTCTATATCATAAGCAAAAACAACTACTCCTAAATTTTTCATATTCCAATCATTACTAATTTCAAAATTTTCATATTTTACATTTATTACTTCTCCATTTTTAATATTAGAGTTTGAAATAGTTTCGCCCCAAGTTCCATTAATTGATGTTCTTAAAACGTGATTAAAAATATAATCAGTTACTTGACCGCCAACGACTTGATCTTTTTGAGCTCCAATAATATTGTTTTCAACCAAATACACACATAAATTAAGATTTTCGGTTGTATCTTTTAAAACATTTACATTTATGTTTACATTTAATTTTCGTGTTATTGTATCGAGTGCGGTTTGAATTTTTAATGCCATAGATGGTGTTTTATTAATTAAAACTCCAACAGCCGAAGCCCAATCGCCATCACCAACTTTAATATCTCCATTAAAAACAGCTCTATTAACCATACCTTTAGGTAATCCCGAAGCACTTAATTCAAAAGTGTTATCTAATTCATCTCCAACTAAGGTTCTTAAATCTAAATTAAAAGGCACATTGCCAGGAGAAGCTAAAAGTCCAACGTGTATTGCAATAGGTATTATTTGTTTACCATAAATTTCTTTCAAATTTTCTAATTCGCGAGCTGCTCTTGGGCAATTTGTGCAATAGTGTGCTGTATAATCTTCAATTAGTATATTTTGTTTATACTCTTCAGAATTATTATTATTTGATATGTTTTTTTCGATATATGGCGAGCCAACCTTATCGCAAGCATATACGAAAGCTAAAAAAGCTATACTTATTAACAATATTTTTTTCATTTTTTTTGCTTTTATATTTTTAAAAACTGCTTGTTATTGATAATGCGAAACCGTTTGTAGCAGGAACAACCCTACAAACACCGCCTACACATATTACACCTTCCATTGACTTTCCGTACGAAAGTTGAATTCTTGTTGAATTTTTCATATAGCCAACCGATGTGTTTACATAATGGATTTTTAAATCTGAATGTAAATTTCCGTAGTTATAAGCATCGTAAACAGCTATAAACCAGTGCGGAGCCATTGTGTATTCTATTAAACCCATAGCCCAATCTTGTTTATCTTGTTTTGTAAACAACCCTTGAAATTCAAAACGCAATGTTCGTTTACTTTTTATTTTCCATGTTAAATCAACAATTCCAATATTTGAATAAACCATTTTGTTTCCGCTATGGTCAACCTCTCCACGCAATTGTTCATAATTTATTGTTTGATTTAGATATTCAACATTTAATTTAAATTTATCACCTATTTTTTTATGTAATCCAATATTTAAATCGTTGTAAAATAATTCATCACCTATTTCAAAAAAATTACTTTTATAGCCATCATAACCTTTAATTGCTATTGCTGTTGTATCATTTGCAGAAACTCTATTAATATCATAAGCAGTGGCATAACTTACCGAAATTTCCGTACCATTTTTACCTCCTAAGAATGATTCTTTTTTAAATTTGTACATTATCTCGGCTCTTGTTCCCATTTCTCCATTTGTTTGTGTAGCATATTGATACATAGACGCTAAGGTATAAGTATGTATTTTAGAAATATCGGGAATATAGTTAATGTTCAAATTATTAATTTTCTGCCCTCTATCCGACCTAAAACTCATATTATCAACCCTTTTAGCCGATAAATAAACTCCAATTCCTTTTGCAGAATAGGTTGCATTTATTAACAATGCTTCTCCATTTTTGTATATATATCCATTGTCAGATGATGGGTCTTGCGATTTATAAGCATATTCGCTAGAAAGCATAAACCCACCATTTGAAAGAGATAATCTGGCTGCTCCGGAACCAACATTTTCAGGAAGTTTAAGTATTGGATCTTTGTCGGCTTGAAATTTACTAACAAAACTTCCTCCAATAGTAATTTGAGTATTATTTTCTAATTGAAACATTTCGTTAATTGAAAAATCACCATCAATAGCTCTAACAATTCCGTCGCCAACAGTCCAAAAAAGTCTTTGTTTTGCAATTAAGCCTTTAAAACTAACACCTCTTATTCCCGAATAATTTACTTTTACACCTTCAAAAGCATTATCGTAACCAAGCATTTTTTCTTGATACGACCTTAATATAAGTCCGCTTCCGAATTGTTCGTAAAAATTTCCGACTATTATTCCTAAATCTTTTTGATTTTTATACGATAAGTATTTATAAGCTATTCCTTGTCCATTGTACGATTTATCGAAACCTTCCAAAGAATTTAAATATGCTTCATATCTCAATCCTGCCGAAAAATTACCATAAGTGTAATTAAAATTACCATAAGCATTCATCAATATTAATTCTGATGGCTTTGAGGCTCCAATAATAGTGTCTTCGCTATATTGTTGCACATCTATATTAAAATTCCCGTGTAACTGTCCCTTTATATTTTCTTGCGAAAAAACATAAAGACTTAATATTGTGAAAATTATTAATAAACTCTGTTTCATTTTTCAATTAATTTATTGATGTTAATCTTCAATTTTTTCGCCTTTTGCAACTTTTTTAATCAATTCAAAAAGCTCATCTTCATCTCCATCGGCATAAGCTGTGTGCTGATGAACTATTTCGCCACTACCGTTTAACAAAAAAACGTGGGGAACATTTACAACATTCATTGCCTCTTTAAACACAGAATTTGGGTCTAAAAGTACTTCATATTCCCACCCCTTAGTATTTACAAATGGTGCAACTCTCGACATACTTCTTGAATTATCAACAGAAATAGCATAAATTTTAACTCCGGTTTCTTCTTGCCACTGCTTATAAACGCTTTCAATTGCCTCCAATTCTTGAACACAAGGTTTACACCATGTTGCCCAAAAATCTATTATAATTGGTTTACCATCATTTTTAATATCCGATGTATTAAAAACTTTTCCGTCTAATGTTTTAATTTCAACATTAGGAATGCTTGTTTCTTGTGCTTGAATTGTAAATACAAACAAAACCACACTTAGTATAAAGACTAATTTCTTCATATTATTTTTTTTACTAAAATAGAAAATAATAATTCAAATAAATAACTGATTTTATACAACATATTACCACAAATACATAAAATCTTGATAATAAGCATTTTTAATATTTAAACTTTTCGAAAAATTATTTATTGTTACTTCTACATAACAGCATTAAAAAACAACGTATTACACTATTAATAAATATTTTAGATAACTCACACACCTCTACTTACAACTTATTTTCAAAAAATGCTTTACTTTCATTAAAAATTGTTGTATATTGTCGAATATTTTAAATACAAATTTTATGATAAAAAACATACTCCCAATTATAATTTTATTCTTAGCTTTTTCTTCTAAAGCCCAAGATTTTCAAATTTCAACAGCTGGAGTTTCCAATTTAAATGGACAAAGTTTAGACTTTGCTATTCATGCAGATAGCATTAATGGTTCTGGCAATTATTTTTATAATTTAGTAGTTGAAATTCATAATACGTCTAGTGTTGAAAAGTTTATTCAAGTTAGAAGAACTAATATTGAGCAAAGCGGTTATTCTTTCCCTGCAGGACACACAATGTGTTTAGGAACAACTTGTTATTCGGGAGATATTATTCCAAGTGCTTCGAGTGGTAAAACAATAAATGCCAACGAAACAATTGAGTTACATGTTCAAATTGAATTTGAACCAACTGGTTACGGACGAGAACATTACGATATTTTTGAGAAAGACAACACACAAAACTCTGTTTCTTTTGATGCTTACTATCACAGTATAACATCTAACATTAAAAATTTAACATCTGCAAACATTGTAAGCAAAGCTTATCCAAATCCTGCTAATAATTTAGTGAAATTAAATTACAATATTTTAGACAATGGTTTTATTACAATTCACGATATTACTGGAAAACAAATTGGAAAAGCTATTTTATCAAAAACTCAAAACAGTATTTCGCTAAGCACAGATAAGGTTAATTCTGGTATGTATTTCTACAACATTTATGTTAATAATATAAAAATTAAGACTGATAAATTTGTTGTAAGACATTAAAAAACACTAGCATAAAAATAAAAAGAGGAGCAAATGCTCCTCTTTTTATTTTTTTTAACTCCTATATTTTTAACACAAAATCTAAATCTGTGTTAAAATATATTTATTTATTTTCTTTGCAAAAGAAGGTCCGTTGTAAATAAAACCTGTATAAACTTGCACTAAACTAGCTCCTGCATTTAACTTATCTAAAGCATCTTGTGGCGACATAACACCACCTGCGGCAATAATAGGAATTGAATTTCCTGATTTTTCGGATATATATTTAACAACCTCTGTACTTCTTTTTGTTAAAGGTTTTCCGCTAAGTCCTCCGTCTCCAAAATTATCAATAACATTTTTAGAATACGATAAATTATCTCTATAAATTGTGGTATTTGTGGCAACTATTCCTGCAATTTTTGTCGTTTTAACAATATCAATAATATCATCAATTTGAGTATTTGTTAAGTCTGGAGCTATTTTTAACAGTATTGGTTTTTGAATTGGCTTAGAAAGGTTAATTTTCATAAGTTTTCCTAATAAATTTGTAAGTGGTTCTTTTTCTTGCAATTCTCTCAAATTTGGAGTATTTGGCGAACTAACATTTACAACAAAATAATCAACATACGAATATAATGCTTCAAAACCCTTTATATAATCCAAGACCGCATCTTCGTTAGTTGTTATTTTATTTTTTCCAATGTTTCCACCAATTATAATTTTTGTTTTTTTATTTTTAAGCTTTTCAACCATAGCTTCCAAACCTAAATTATTGAACCCCATTCTATTTATCAATGCTGAATCGTTAATTAACCTAAACATTCGTGGTTTTTCATTGCCGGGTTGTGCTTTTGGGGTAACTGTTCCTACTTCAATAAACCCAAAGCCCATATTTCCTAAAACATCGAACACTTCAGCATCTTTATCTAAACCCGCTGCCAACCCAACAGGATTAGGGAAATTAATTCCAAAAACATTGCGTTCTAATTTTTCATTTTCTATATGAAACATTAATTTAACAAAGCTTCTAAACCCTAATTTTTCGGTTGTTTTAAGTCCATTAAAAACTATTCCGTGTATTTTTTCTGGCGAAAATTTGAATAAAACTGGACGAATAATATTTTTATACATCGTTTTTTCACAAAAATATATTTTTTTTTGTAATTTTTTGTAAAAATAAAAGCAGCGAGTAAATATTTGCTCACTGCTTTTATGCTTACAAATAGTTATTATTATAACTATTCTATTGTCCTACTACCATCTGTTTGGTATGAATATTTAAAATTTACATAACCCGAATTTCCGTTATCGTTAAAAAAACTTTTAATCCAAATTTTTGCGTATTTTCCATTTGCTGTTTTTAGCACATAAATATGGTCATTTGTTGGGTAAGTAGGACCCTGAGACCCCATAACAACATCTACACAACCAATAAAAACAGAGCTGCCGGGAACTGCCAAATAAATTGGCGAATGGTCTGTATTAAAACCTGTTACAATTTGAATTGTATCGTCTGGGGTATATCCACCTTCGTTTGCTGTAACAACTGTAGACCACTCAACACTACCAGCATCGTAAACGCCTCCTTCGCCAATACCTGCACTTCCAGAATTTGTTCTAACATTATAGCGATTAAATGCTATATCCCAACTTGTTGATGTAGTATAATTTAAAGAATCTACACCCGAAACCTCGGCACCTGTTGCAAAAGAAAAATAAATCCAATCATCGCCGTAATCTGTTGTACGACTAAGCGTGTATTCTGCTGTTTTTAATGTTGTTGAAGTATTTATATCATCAACAACTTCTTCATCTTTTTTACAAGATGAAATTAATGCAATTCCTGCTAAAAATAGCACTAAAAAATAATTTACTGTTTTCATTTTACTAATTTTTGTTTGTTATTAAAAAAGTTATCAATATTAATTTGCAGACTCACAAATACCCGTCTGCCAGGGTTTATGCTTGTATTAAAATTCACTAAATCAGGTTTGTAATCAAAAATATTATTTACTCCAAAAATTAAATTTGTTGAGTTATATATTTTCTGTGAAAAACTTAAATTCCATATAGAAAATGCGTTATAATGCACATTGTATATAGCTTTTACATTCTCGCCTCTGTATAAAATATCAGCGAAATCTTGATAATTTTTTGCTCCTGTTATTTTCCCATTTATTGATATTAGTGATGTATAAAAACTTTTTGAAAAATTATATTCAATTTTTACAGTTGCCGAATGAGGGCTAATTGTTGATATTTGGCTTTCTGCACTTCTATTATCTACAACAAAACTGTAACCTCCACCAAAATTAAAGTGTTTTAGAAATTTATACTTCAACAAAACTTCTACACCTGAAAGCTCTGCATTATAAATGTTAACATATTTATAAACTGTTTGGTTTTCTTGCCATTCTCCATCAATTTTATTTATAATCCAATTTTTATAAAATGTTGTAGCAACATTAAAATTATTTTGGGTGTATTCGTAAGATAGAGATATATAATTGTTAGTTTCTGGCTTTAAATTTACATCTCCTTTAATTGTAAACATTCCAAGCATATCCCAATTCATATAAAGTTCCTTTAAAGTTGGAGATCTAAAACCTTTTGCGTAATTAAATCTTAAAACATTAGATTTTATCCTATACATAGCCGATAATTTTGGCGATGGATACAAACCAAAAGTTGAGTGAACATCGGCTCTTACTCCAATTACAAAATTTATTTTTTCGTTTAAAACAATATCGTCTTGAAAATAAAATACATAATTATTTATACTTTGATTTGTTAATGTATCTTTAATGTACTTGTCTGACAATAAGCCTTCTGCAAAATATTCGGAGCCTATAATTATTGAATGTCTATTAAAAATTTCTAAATCTGCAACTATCTTAGGATTTACATAAACATTTTTATAATTAATCTTTTTTTCAAATAGCTTTTCTAAATAATCGTATTTATTATACTCATCTCTATTAAAAAATGCCTTTAAATTAAATTTATCATTAAACTTATATACTATATTTCCTCCATAAGTTATATCTTCATAATTTTGATATTTGTTGTCTATATTAAAATCGTATTGATTATGATTATAGTACGAGCCATATAAATTAACATTAAAATTACTTTTCAGATTATATGATAGAGTTTGACTTATTGTATAATCCTGAAAACCATCAACATTTGTTTGTTCTTTTGGATAAACTATAGTTGTGTCAATATTTATTGCCTTATAAGACTGAGAATACAAATCAATTAATTTATACCCATCAAAACTTTTTCTCGAAAAATTTGTTCTACTACTTACATTGTAAAAATTTAAACCTATTGTTGCACTGTTTTCTATATTTGGCATATCTACATAAAGCTTATATTTGTAATTATCATCAGTAATTTTAACATTTTTATAATTAACTTGATTTCGTTCCGTTAATTTACTCACTATATTGAGTTCTAAATGCTTTTTCGTTTTTTTAGTTATAATATTTATAACTCCACCCATAGCCTGCGAGCCGTACAATGCCGAAGATGCACCTTTTACAATCTCAATTCTATCAATATCGCTTGTATTAATTCTAGAATAATCGATATTATTTCCATTTTCACCAGCAAGTTTCTCACCATCAACTAGAATAAGAATATTTTTTGAACTTAAGCCGTGCATATTTATATCTGTACCGTAACCAACTTGTTGAAAATCTAACCCCGGAAGTTCGTTTTCCAAAACATTTTCCAACTTAGTGTAGCCTTTTGTTTGAATATCATTTGCATTTATAACTTGGGTAATTACTGGTGTATTTTTCAACATTTTATTGGTTCTTGTTGCTGTAACAACAACTTGTTCCAAATTAAAAACATCTGGAATTAAAAAAATAGTTTTAGACTCCGAAGGCAACAATGTATCTGTAAGTGTTTTATAACCAATAAGTGAAATTGTAACAAGCATTTTTTCGGAATAACTATTAGTAAACTCTCCGTTTATGCTCGATATTAAATACATTTTTTTATGATTTTGCAAACTTCCTAAAATAATATTCGCATAAAAAACAGGCTCTTTAGTATTACTATCGAGTAATTTTATTTTAGTATTTTGCGAAAAAAGAATGTTGTTTAAAAATAAGATAGTTAACAAATATGTTAATTTCATCAATAAAAAATTATAATAAATTAAGTTTGATTTTACGTTAACTCTACAATTTTACCTAATAATCAGTTAAAATTCAACCTGATTACCAATATAAAATTTAATAAAATTGCATAATTTAAAGAAACTAAACCAAAGTTGGGGGACCTCTTAATTTATAAATATTTTTATTTGCCAAAACAATTTGCTCTACACAAATCGTCTTGTAACTTACTATTAATGGGGTTAATAAATTTAATTTTAGACTGTTTGGAAAAATAAAATCAAAGTCTTGACTTAAACTTTTATTTAAAATCTTAGATTTTTTTTCTAACTTATTAGATTTAGTGTAAAAAACATTATGAGAATATAAATCTTTCTTATAAATTACTTTTAAGTGCATATTAACCAAATCTCCAACAACTACCCAAGCAAATGAGGTAATCATTGAAATAAAAATAATTTTGTTTAATATACTTCTCATATCCAATGCAAAATTACACTAAAAAATGTACTTACTAAAAAAAAATACTGTTAAATAACACAAAGCAATATAATTTAACCAAGCATCTGATTAATAAATATTTAATCGTCTTAGTTTTGTATTTTGCATTGTGAAATATTTTAATTTTAAATATTATTTTTCATAAAAATTGCAAAACGCAATGCAATTATTTGTATTTCATATAAAAGGAAGTTAAATTTGTAAATTGAATATATTTTATTTGTTGCAAATATTTTTATTCATAAGTTGTAAAATTATAATATGAGTGAAACTTATAAAGAAATAATTAACGAAATCAACAAAAAAGTTGATACCATTATTTCAAAATATGATAACTTAAATACAGATTTTATAACATTAAAAAAAGAAAATGAAAGTTTACTTGAAAAAATTAATTTAGAAAAAGAAAACAACAAAATTTTGGAAAGTAAATTTGAACAATTAAAAGTTGCCAAAGTATTAGAAAAATCTGATGAAGATATTAAAAATACTAAAAGCAAAATAAATAAACTAGTGAAAGAAATTGATAGGTGCATAGCTCTTTTAAATGTTGATTAAAGTTTATATGACAGACGAAAAATTAACAATAAAGATTAATATAGCGGATAGATACTATCCATTAAAAATAAACAGGCTCGACGAACACAGAGTTCGCAAAGCTGCCAGTATGGTAAATAGTGCCGTAGATAAATACCGGTTTGCTTACGACTCAAAAGATGTTCAAGATTTTTTGGCGATGGTTTCAGTACATTTTGCAACAAATTTACTGGAAACAAAAGAAAAATTAGAAATTGAAAACTTTTCTGATGATCTTAACGTAATAAATGATAAATTGTCGGCTATATTAACACAAGAGTAGGTTCTTTAAAATATTTAAAATTTGCCCGTATTATTCTTTAAAAATTTCTAAAAAATCAACATTAGTTTATTCGGAGTTAAAGTTTGATTGATGTAAGGCAGGCCTCAAGTTCGTTTCGGCGAACTCTCTTCGGAGTTAACAGTGGACGCAAGAATTTAATTGACCTCTCCACCCATACTTGAAAAGGGTTTTTTCAGGACTTTAAAGAATCTTTACGGGTTTTTTTATGTCTTTAGTTAAAAAACTAAAGATTATTTAATTAAATTTTAAAAATTAAAAAGAAATGGACATTTTATCAATTATTATTGCTTTCTCCGCCTTTGTAGTTGGCGGATTTTTATCTTATTTTGCATGGGACAAAGCACTTGTTAATAGGGCTAAAAAAATTATTTCTGAAGCACAAACTGAGGCTGAAGTTATAAAAAAAGACAAAATACTACAAGCAAGAGAACAATTTATTCAATTGAAAGCCGAACACGAAAAAATTGTTAACGAAAACAATTCAAAGATTCTTTCAGGCGAAAACAGACTTAAACAAAAAGAAGCCACTTTATCGCAACGCTACGAAGAATTAAAAAGAAAAAGCACAGAACTTGACAACTTAAAAGAAACTATAACACAACAATTAGAAAGAATAGAAAAACAATCTCAAAAATTAGAAAAATCTCACAAGCAACAAGTTGAACAATTAGAGCAAATTTCTGGACTTACCCAATTAGAAGCCAAACATCAATTAATGGAATCGTTAAAAGATGAAGCTAAAACAGAAGCAATGTCGTACATTAATGATATAATGGACGAAGCGAAACTTAATGCAAATAAAGCTGCAAAAAAATTAGTTATAGAGACAGTACAACGTGTTGGTACAGAGGCTTCAATAGAAAATGCGGTAACTGTTTTCCACATCGAAAACGACGATATTAAGGGTAGAATTATTGGAAGAGAAGGTAGAAATATTAGAGCTTTAGAAGCTGCAACAGGAATAGAAATTATTGTTGACGACACCCCCGAATCTATAATACTATCGGGCTTTGACCCAATTAGACGCGAAGTTGCCAGATTAGCTCTTCACCAATTAGTTACAGACGGCAGAATTCACCCAGCTAGAATAGAAGAAGTAGTTAACAAAGTTCAAAAACAATTAGACGAAGAACTTTTAGAAACAGGAAAAAGAGTATCTATTGATTTGGGTATTCATGGCTTACATTCCGAAATTATTAAACTTGTTGGTAAAATGAAATATCGTTCATCTTACGGACAAAACTTATTACAACATTCTAAAGAAACAGCGAATTTATGTGCTATAATGGCAAGCGAATTAGGCTTAAATCCTAAAATTGCCAAACGTGCCGGATTACTTCACGACATTGGGAAAGTTATTGTTGACGAACCAGATTTACCTCACGCAATATCAGGAATGAAATTTGCCGAAAAATACAAAGAAAAACCAGAAATTATTAATGCTATCGGTTCTCACCACGATGAAATTGAAATGACATCTCTTTACTCTCCTATTGTTCAAGTTTGCGATGCTATTTCTGGTGCTAGACCAGGTGCTAGACGTGAAATTGCAGAGTCGTATATTCAACGTTTAAAAGATTTAGAAAATTTAGCTCTTTCGTACCCTGGTGTATTAAAAACTTATGCTATTCAGGCTGGACGTGAATTACGCGTTATTGTTGGAGCAGACAAGGTTGATGATAAACAAAGCGAAACACTTTCATACGATATTGCACGTAAAATTCAGGAAGAAATGACATATCCTGGACAAGTTAAAGTTACAGTTATTAGAGAAACTAGAGCTGTAAACTACGCTAAATAATATTTTAACCCAAAATAAGCATTAAGAAATGCTTATTTTGGGTTAAAATTACACATAAAAAAAAGAGCTGTTTTACTTAAAACAGCTCTTTTTTTTATGCCTGACCTTTTGTCCCAAAATTTAAGGGTAAACCTCCCCCACCTTGAACGTCTTTTATTTTGCCGTGAGTAGTTTCAAACCTACCTATATTATCTTGTAAAGCAAACATTAAACGCTTTGCATGCTCTGGAGTTAATATAATTCTCGATTTAACCTTTGCTTTTGGTGTACCAGGTACAATTCTAACAAAATCGACTACAAATTCAGTGTTTGAATGAGTAATAACAGCCAAGTTTGAATAAATACCTTGTGCAACTTCCTCATCTAACTCAATGTTAATCTGATTTTTATCTTTTAAATCTTCGTTCATGGTTTTTTATTTTAACGAAATCCTGTATATGAATTTGATGCAATTTTATCGTATTCTTGCTGAGAACCAACAATAATATCATCGTATTCTTTTAATCCTGTACCAGCAGGTATTTTATGACCAACAAGTACATTTTCTTTTAAACCTTCTAAGTAATCTATTTTGCCACTTATTGCAGCTTCGTTTAATACTTTGGTTGTTTCTTGGAACGATGCAGATGATAAGAAACTATTTGTTTGCAACGATGCTCTTGTTATTCCTTGCAATACTTGTTTTGATGTTGCAGGCATAGCATCTCTAGCTTCTATAAGTTTTAAATCTTTTCGTTTTAACGATGAGTTTTCATCTCTTAATTTACGAGCAGAAATAATTTGTCCTTGCTTATATATTGTAGAATCTCCAGCATTTTCAATAAATTTCATTCCATAAATGCTATCATTTTCAGCCATTATATCCCATTTATCAACAATTTGTTTTTCAAGAAATTTTGTATCTCCTGGGTCTTCAATAGAAACTTTACGCATCATTTGGCGAACAATTACTTCAAAATGTTTATCGTTTATTTTAACACCTTGCAATCTATAAACTGCTTGTACTTCATTAACGATATATTCTTGAACTTTTGTAGGTCCTTTAATTTCTAATATTTCAGCAGGTGTAACAGCTCCATCAGACAAGGCTGTTCCAGCTTTCACATAGTCGTTAGTTTGAACAAGTATTTGTTTTGAAAGTGAAACTAAATATTTTCTAACTTCTCCTGATTTTGAAGTAATTATAACTTCTCTATTTCCTCTTTTAATTTTTCCAAATGAAACTTCTCCATCTACCTCTGCAACAACAGCAGGATTTGATGGATTTCTTGCTTCAAACAACTCTGTAACTCGAGGTAATCCGCCTGTTATATCGCCGGCTTTACTTGTAGCTCTAGGTATTTTTACAATAATATCTCCAAGTTTTACCTGATTTCCGTCTTCAACAACAACGTGTGCTCCAACAGGAATATCGTATTGTTTTAACACTTCTTTTTTATCAACAACCTGAATTACCGGACTTAATTTTTTATCTTTTGTTTCAATAATAATTTTCTCTTTAAACCCAGTTTGTTCGTCAGATTCTTCCTTATATGTTACTCCTTCTACTAAACCTTCAAAAACAATTTTTCCTTTTGCTTCAGAAATAATTAACGAGTTAAAGGCATCCCACTCGCAAATTAATGTTCCTTTAGTAACTTCTGTATTATTTTTAACTAAAAGTTTTGAGCCGTAAGGTATTGTGTGTGTAGAAAGCACAACATCTGAATTTTTATCAATAAGTTTCATTTCAGCCATTCGACCAACAACAACATCTACAGTTTTACCTTCTTTATCTATAGTTTCTATTGTTCTAAGTTCTTCTATTTCAACAAAACCATCGCTTTTTGTAACAACTTTATTTTCGGTTCCAATGTTACCTGCTGTACCCCCTGCGTGGAATGTACGTAATGTTAACTGTGTACCCGGCTCTCCAATTGACTGGGCTGCAACAACTCCAACGGCTTCACCTTTTTGAACCATTTTACCAGTTGCAAGGTTACGTCCATAGCATTTTGCACATATTCCGTGTTTAGATTCACAGGTAAGTGCCGAACGTATTTCTACGCTTTCTATTGGCGAGTCTTCTATTATTTGAGCAATTTCTTCGGTTATTTCTTCTCCCGACGATATTATTAGTTCTCCTGTTTTTGGGTAATAAATATCGTGAACAGTTGTTCTTCCAAGTATTTTATCGTATAGCGATTCTACAACTTCTTCATTGTTTTTTAAAGCCGTTGCAGTTAATCCTCGAAGTGTTCCACAGTCTTCGTGAGTAATAATCATATCTTGCGAAACATCAACTAAACGACGAGTTAAATACCCTGCATCGGCAGTTTTTAAAGCTGTATCAGCCAAACCTTTACGAGCTCCGTGAGTAGAAATAAAGTACTCAAGTACTGATAATCCTTCTTTAAAATTAGAAAGAATTGGGTTTTCGATAATTTGACCACCTGTTGCTCCAGATTTTTGAGGTTTAGCCATAAGCCCCCTCATTCCTGACAACTGACGTATTTGCTCTCTAGAACCACGAGCACCAGAATCAAGCATCATATAAACGGCATTGAAGCCTTGGTTATCGGTGCTAATTTGTTGCATTAACGTGTTTGTAAGTTTAGCATTTATATGTGTCCAAATATCAATAATTTGATTGTATCGTTCATTGTTGGTAATGAATCCCATATTGTAGTTATTCATTACTTCTTCAACTTGTAAGTAACCATCGTTAACTAATTGGTCTTTAGAAGCTGGAATAATAACGTCATTTAAGTTAAATGATAAACCTCCTTCAAAAGCCATTTTATATCCCAAGTCTTTTATATCGTCAAGGAATTGTGCAGTACGTGCATTTCCTGCTACTTTTAAAACTTTCCCAATAATATCGCGAAGAGATTTTTTTGTAAGAATTTCGTCAATAAAACCTACTTGGTTTGGTACAATTTTATTAAATATAACCCTACCAACGGTTGTTTCTTTCATTACTTTTACAGGTTCTGTACCTTGTGTAAAGTCTTCAATTCTAACTTTTATTTCGGCATGAATATCAACAACTCCTTCATTTAGAGCAATTATAACTTCTTCTGGCGAATAAAATCTTAAACCTTCGCCTTTAACGCCTTTTCTTGGTTTTGTAATATAGTACAAGCCTAAAACCATATCTTGCGAAGGCACTGTAATTGGTGCTCCGTTTGCTGGATTTAAAATGTTGTGAGAGCCTAACATTAGTAGCTGAGCTTCCAGAATAGCGGCATTGCTAAGTGGTAAGTGTACTGCCATTTGGTCACCATCAAAGTCGGCATTGAATGCTGTACAAGCCAATGGATGTAATTGTATTGCTTTTCCTTCAATTAACTTTGGTTGAAAAGCTTGAATACCTAAACGGTGAAGTGTTGGAGCTCTGTTTAGTAGAACAGGGTGTCCTTTTAATATATTTTCTAGAATATCCCAAACAACTGGGTCTCTTCTATCAACAATTTTTCGTGCAGATTTTACAGTTTTTACTATTCCTCTTTCAATTAATTTGCGAATAATAAATGGTTTGTATAATTCAGCAGCCATTCCTTTTGGAATACCACATTCGTGCATTTTTAATTCTGGACCAACAACAATAACTGAACGTGCAGAATAATCGACACGTTTTCCAAGTAAATTTTGGCGAAAACGTCCTGATTTTCCTTTTAAACTGTCGCTCAATGATTTTAATGGTCGATTTGCGTCAGTTTTTACTGCGTTCGATTTTCTAGAATTGTCGAAAAGTGAATCTACAGATTCTTGAAGCATACGTTTTTCGTTACGTAAAATTACTTCTGGTGCTTTAATTTCAATTAATCTTTTTAATCGATTATTTCTAATTATTACTCTTCTGTAAAGGTCGTTTAAGTCTGATGTTGCAAATCGTCCACCATCTAATGGAACTAATGGTCTTAATTCTGGTGGAATTACCGGAATTACTTTTACTACCATCCATTCTGGTTTGTTTCTACCTTTTGATGTTCTGAATGCTTCAACAACGTTTAAGCGTTTTAATGCTTCATTTTTTCTTTGCTGAGATGTTTCTGTATTTGCTTTGTATCTTAGTGAGAATGCTAAATCGTCTAAATCTATTTTTGCTAATAATTGATATAAAGCTTCAGCTCCCATTTTTGCAATAAACTTGTTTGAGTCATCATCATCAAGATATTGATTCTCTTTTGGTAATGTTTCTAGTACATCTAAATATTCGTCTTCAGACAAAAAATCTAGTGTTTGCAATGGTTCTCCATCGCTATTTTTTGCGTTTCCGGGTTGAATAACAACGTATTTTTCGTAATAAACTATTGCGTCTAATTTTTTGGTTGGGAGTCCTAATAAGTAACCTATTTTGTTTGGTAGTGATTTAAAATACCAAATATGAGCTACAGGAACTACCAATGAAATATGTCCAGAGCGTTCTCTACGTACTTTTTTTTCAGTAACTTCTACACCACATCTATCGCAAACAATGCCTTTGTATCTAATTCTTTTGTATTTTCCACAATGACATTCGTAATCTTTTACTGGACCAAATATTCTTTCACAGAATAGCCCGTCTCTTTCGGGTTTGTATGTTCTGTAATTTATAGTTTCGGGTTTTAAAACTTCTCCGCTTGATTTTTCAAGTACTTCTTCTGGAGATGCCAATCCTATAGAGATTTTTGTAAATCCACTTTTTACGTTACTCTCTTTTCTAAAAGCCATAAACTTTTTTATTATAAAATTTTTAAAAACTATTTCTTTTTTTGTTAAAGTATAAACTAAAACAATTAATCCATATTAATGCTTAAACCTAATCCTCTAAGTTCGTGTAATAATACGTTAAATGATTCAGGAATACCTGGTTTAGGCATTGGTTCTCCTTTAACAATAGCTTCGTAAGCCTTAGCTCGTCCGACAACGTCGTCTGATTTAATTGTAAGGATTTCTTGAAGAATATTTGATGCTCCAAATGCTTCTAATGCCCATACCTCCATTTCTCCAAAACGTTGTCCTCCAAATTGAGCTTTACCTCCAAGTGGTTGTTGCGTAATAAGTGAATATGGACCTATTGATCTTGCGTGCATTTTATCGTCAACTAAGTGTCCAAGTTTTAGCATATAAATTACGCCAACTGTAGCTGGCTGATCGAAACGCACTCCTGTTCCTCCGTCGTATAGATAGGTTTTTCCGTAATCTGGAACTCCTGCTTTTCTTGTCCATTCGGTAATTTGTTCTAAAGAGGCTCCGTCAAAAATTGGTGTTGAAAATTTAACTCCTAATTTTAATCCAGCCCAACCAAGTACTGTTTCGTAAATTTGGCCAAGGTTCATACGAGATGGTACACCTAATGGGTTAAGAACAATATCTACTGTTGTTCCATCTTCCATAAAAGGCATATCTTCTTCGCGCACAATTCTTGCAACAATACCTTTATTTCCGTGTCGTCCGGCCATTTTATCTCCAATTTTGACAATACGTTTTTGGGCTATATATACTTTTGCTAATTTAATTATTCCGTTTGGAAGTTCGTCGCCTATTGTAATGTTAAATATTTCTCTTTTTGCAGCTGCTTTTATTTCTTTTAGTGCAATATTGTAATTCTTAATTAAATCTCTAATAATATCATTTTTTTCAGGTTCTGTAGTCCATTTTAGTGGATTAACTGTTGTATAATCAATATCATTAAGTATTTTTTGACTAAATTTTGTACCTTTTGGAACAATTACATTGTCATAATTATCTTTTACACCTTGAGAAGTTTTTCCGTTTACTACAATAAATAATTTATCAACTAAAATGTTTATTATTGATTGTTTTTCTTTTTCTTCTTTTTCTTCAATTTTGGTAATGAACGATTTTTCGTAGTTTTTAGATTTTTTTTCTTTTAACGTTCTTGAAAAAAGTTTTTTATCTATAACAACTCCAGACATTGAAGGAGAGGCTTTTAAAGATGCATCTTTTACATCTCCGGCTTTATCTCCAAAAATAGCACGAAGTAATTTTTCTTCTGGAGATGGGTCTGATTCGCCTTTTGGGGTAATTTTTCCTATTAAAATATCTCCTGGTACTATTTTAGCTCCAATTCTTATTATTCCGTTTTCATCTAAGTTTTTAGTAGCTTCTTCGCTAATATTTGGAATATCTGAGGTTAATTCCTCAAATCCTCTTTTTGTTTCGCGTACTTCTAATGTATGTTCAGAAATGTGTATTGATGTGAAAATGTCGTCTTTTACAACTCTTTCGTTGATTACTATTGCATCTTCAAAATTATAACCTTTCCAAGGCATAAAAGCCACTTTTAAGTTTTTCCCAAGAGCTAGTTCTCCGTTTTGAGTCCCGTAGCCTTCAGTTAAAACCATTCCTTGATAAACTTTATCTCCTTTTTTAACTATTGGTGTTAAGTTTATGCAAGTACCTTGATTTGTTTTTTTGAATTTTACTAATTCGTATGTTTTTGAATCGGAATCGAAACTAACAAATTTTTCTTGTTCTGTTCTTGTGTATCTAATTATAATTTTATTTGCATCAACATAATCAACAACCCCATCTCCTTCTGCAACTAGTAAGTTTCTAGAATCTTGAGCTACTTGTTTTTCAATTCCTGTTCCTACTATTGGGGAATCTGTTTTTAGCAATGGTACTGCTTGACGCATCATATTAGAACCCATTAATGCACGGTTAGCATCGTCGTGTTCCAAGAATGGTATTAGGGAAGCTGCTATCGAAGTTATTTGATTTGGAGCAACGTCCATCAAATTAACTTGTTTTGGTTCCGAAATTGGGAAATCGCCTTCATATCTTGATTTTATTTTGTTATTAACAAAATTTCCTTTTTCGTCTATTATGGCGTTTGCTTGTGCAATTACTTTTCCTTCTTCCTCTTCTGCATTTAGGTATATTACGTTTTGGTTATTTAAATCAACGCTACCTTCATTAACTTTTCTATATGGGGTTTCTATAAATCCTAAATTGTTAATTTTTGCAAATACACATAATGAAGAAATAAGTCCAATATTTGGACCCTCAGGAGTTTCGATAGGACAAAGCCTTCCGTAATGTGTAAAGTGAACGTCTCTAACCTCAAAACCGGCTCTTTCTCTAGATAAACCGCCTGGTCCTAATGCCGACATACGTCTTTTGTGTGTCATTTCTGCTAATGGATTTGTTTGGTCCATAAATTGAGAAAGTGCATTTGTTCCAAAGAATGAGTTTATTACCGATGAAAGTGTTTTAGCGTTAATTAAATCCATCGGTGTAAAAACTTCGTTGTCTCGAACATTCATTCTATCACGAATTGTTCTTGCCATACGAGCTAATCCAACCCCAAATTGATTAAATAATTGTTCGCCTACAGTTCTTACGCGTCTGTTACTTAAGTGGTCAATATCATCAACATCAGTTTTAGAGTTTATTAATTCAATTAAGTATTTAATAATTGCAATAATATCTTCTTTTGTTAAAACTTTTGTTTCTATTGGTGTGTTTAAGTTAAGTTTTCTGTTTAATTTATATCTTCCAACCTCTCCTAAATCGTAACGTTTTTCAGAGAAAAATAAGTTTTCTATTATTTCTCTTGCTGTGTCGTCGTCTGGTGGTTCTGAATTTCTAAGTTGTCGGTAAATATATAGAACAGCTTCTTTTTCAGAGTTACATGGGTCTTTTTGAAGTGTATTATATATAATTGCGTAATCCGATTGATTAGTACCTTCTTTGTGTAATAAAACAGTTTTAGCTCCTGAATCGTAAATTATATCAAGATGTTCTTTTTCAATAATTGTTTCTCTATCAACAATTACTTCATTTCTTTCAATAGAAACAACTTCTCCGGTATCTTCGTCAACAAAATCTTCAATCCAAGTTTTAAGAACTCTAGCTGCAAGCTTACGACCAATAAGTTTTTTAAGTCCTACTTTGGTTATTTTTTCTTCGTCTGCTAAATCAAATATTTCTAAAATTTCTTTATCGCTTTCGTATCCTATTGCTCTAAATAATGTAGTTACTGGTAATTTTTTCTTACGATCGATGTATGCATACATCACGCTGTTTATGTCTGTCGCAAATTCTATCCACGAGCCTTTGAAAGGTATAATTCTTGCGGAATATAATTTTGTTCCATTAGCGTGCATACTTTGCCCAAAGAATACTCCTGGTGAACGATGTAATTGTGAAACTATTACACGCTCGGCTCCATTAATGATAAAAGTACCACGTGGAGTCATATATGGTATAAATCCAAGAAAAACATCTTGAATTATTGTTTCAAAGTCTTCGTGCTCTGGGTCTGTGCAGTATAGTTTTAGTTTTGCTTTAAGAGGTACACTATACGAAACTCCTCTTTCTAAACATTCCTCCATAGAGTATCTAGGAGGGTCAATAAAATAATCTATAAATTCAAGAATAAAATTATTTCTTGTATCGGTTACAGGAAAGTTTTCTTGAAAAATTTTATATAATCCTTCGCCACCTCTTTCTTCCTTAGATGCCCCAAGATTAAAGAACTCTTTAAATGATTTTAACTGAATATCTAAAAAGTCTGGATATTCTAATTTATTTGCTAAAGTTGAAAAATCAACTCTCTCGCTTTTGTATGTAACAGACATTATTAAAAAATTAAAGAACTTAAAAGATTTATAACAACAAAAGGTTTAGAGCCGAATTAAGGCTCTAAACCGCTAAGAAATTATTATGTTTTGAATCTCTTACTTAAGTTCAACTTCAGCTCCTGCTTCTACAAGTTTCGCTTTAATAGATTCTGCTTCGTCTTTAGATGCATTTTCTTTGATAGCAGCTGGTGCTTTATCAACAAGTTCTTTTGCTTCTTTAAGACCTAGACCAGTTAATTCTTTTACTAATTTAACTATTTGCAATTTGTTACCACCTGCTGAAGTTAAAACAACATTAAATTCTGTTTTTTCTTCTACAACAACTTCGTTTCCACCTGCAGCTGGAGCTGCTACTGCTACTGCTGCTGCTGCTGGTTCAATACCATACTCGTCTTTTAGTATTTGTGCAAGTTCATTTACTTCTTTTACAGTTAAGTTAACTAACTCTTCAGCAAGTTTTTTAATATCTGCCATTTTATTTAATTTTTAAAAGTTTTTAATTATTTTTCTTCTCTTTCTGATAATGTTTTCACTAATCCAGATAGTATATGTCCGCTTGATTGTAAAGCAGATATTACGTTCTTAGCTGGCGATTGTAACAATAATACAATGTCTCCAATAAGTTCGTTTTTAGTTTTTACAGATACTAATGCATCTAATTGGTTATCTCCAACATATACTGATTCTTCAACATAAGCGGCTTTAAGTATAGGTTTGCTACTGCTTTTTCTAAATTCTTTAATTAGTTTTGCAGGAGCGTTACCTGTATTGGAAAACATAATTGTAGTATTACCTACAAGTGTGTTATACAAGTCTTTATACTCACCTTCAGCTTGTTCTAGTGCTAACTTTAACAGAGTGTTTTTTACTACTGCTAATTTGATATCATTTTCAAAACATTTCCTTCTTAAGTTGCTAGTATCTTTAGCATTTAGTCCCTCTATATCAGTAATATAAAGATGCGACCAAGTTTTAATTTGTTCTGATAAAACTTCAACCACTTTAGCTTTTTCCTCTTTTCTCATAATAATACAAATTAAATCTCGAATGATTTAGGATCTACTTTAATTCCTGGTCCCATAGTACTAGATAAGTACACGCTTAGTACGTAAGTACCTTTAGCAGCTGTTGGTTTAAGTTTGTTTATTGTATGAAATATCTCATTTGCATTTTCTTTAATTTTATCGGTATCGAAAGATACTTTAGCGATAGATGCATGAATTATTCCGTACTTATCAACTTTAAAGTCAATTTTACCAGCTTTTACTTCTTTTACGGCTTTTCCAACTTCAGGGGTAACTGTACCACTTTTTGGATTAGGCATTAAACCTCTAGGTCCTAAAACCTTACCAAGTTTTCCTAATTTAGCCATTACTTGAGGCATTGTTATAATTACATCGATATCTGTCCAACCTTCTTGAATTTTTTCGATATAATCATCTAAGCCAACAAAATCAGCACCTGCGTCTTTTGCTTCTTGTTCTTTATCTGGAGTGCATAAAACTAGAACTCTAGTTTCTTTTCCAGTACCGTGAGGTAGAGATACAATACCACGTACCATTTGATTGGCTTTACGTGGATCTACTCCTAAACGAACAGCAAAATCTACAGAAGCATCAAACTTTGATGTTGATGTCTCTTTAACCAAACGAGAAGCATCTGATATATTATATTCGAATCCTTTTTCGAATTTTTCACTTACAGCTTTCTGTTTTTTTGTTAATTTAGCCATTTTTTAATTTTTTAATTTTTCGTAGGATTTTCGCCTGTTACAACTATACCCATACTGCGTGCAGTTCCTGCAACCATACTAATGGCGCTTTCAATAGTAAATGCATTTAGGTCTGGCATTTTGTTCTCAGCAATTTCTCTAACTTGTTCCCAAGTTATTTTCCCTACTTTGTTACGATTAGATTCTGGTGACCCAGATTTCAATTTTGCGGCTTCTAATAATTGTACAGCTGCGGGAGGTGTTTTTACAACGAAAGTGAAAGATTTGTCAGAAAAAACAGTTATTACAACTGGAAGCGTTTTTCCTGCTTGGTCTTGTGTTCTTGCGTTGAATTGCTTGCAAAACTCCATTATATTAACACCTTTTGAACCTAATGCTGGTCCTACTGGTGGTGATGGATTTGCTGCTCCTCCTTTAATCTGTAATTTAATAAACCCTTCTACTTGTTTTGCCATAATTCAAACTCCGTCTCTGTTATTAAATTATTCTTTTACTACTTGTAAATAGCTAAGCTCTAAAGGCGATTTTCTGCCAAAAATTTTAACTATTACTTTAAGTTTCTTTTTTTCTGAATTTACTTCCTCAATTACTCCCGAAAATCCATTAAAAGGTCCATCTGTAACCTTAACAGTTTCGCCAACATAGAACGATGCACTTAATTCTTCATCGCTAGCTTCTAGCTCATCAACAGTACCGAGTATTCTATTTACTTCACTCATTCTTAATGGAGTTGGACGTCCGCCTTTTTCGGCTCCCAAAAATCCAATTATTCCATTTATTCCTTTAATTATATGCTCAACTTCGCCATCTAAGGCTGCTTCAATAAGTATGTACCCTGGAAAAAAACTTCTTTCTTTGCTTATTTTTTTCCCACTCCTCATCTGAAATACTTTTTCTGTTGGGATAAGCACTTGTGCAACATAATCGCTAAATTTAGCAGCACTTATTTCAAATTCGATTAATTCTTTAATCTTTTTTTCTTTCCCAGACATTGCACGTACAACGTACCACTTTTTTTCTATTTCAGCCATTACTATTTACAATACACTTTAGTAAAAAATATTATAAATGAACTCCATTATATTTTTGAAAGCCCCATCCATAGCAGAAATTATTAGAGCTATTATTATTGATGCTACCATTACTATAATAGAACTTCCTTGTAATTCTTTCCATGTAGGCCAAGTTACTTTTTCAACTAACTCCCTATATGCTTCACCAAAATATGATAATATTTTCATCTATAATTATTTTGCACGGGTGGAGAGACTCGAACTCCCAACCTACGGTTTTGGAGACCGCCACTCTACCAATTGAGCCACACCCGTAAATTATAGGTGGCTTTTACACCACCTATTAAATATCTATTTTATAATTTCTATTACTTGACCTGCACCTACAGTACGACCACCTTCACGAATTGCGAAAGTTAATCCTTTGTCGATTGCTACTGGAGTAATTAATTCTACTGTAATAGTTACGTTATCGCCAGGCATAACCATTTCAACACCTTCTGGTAATTGAATTTCACCTGTTACATCTAATGTACGCAAGTAGAATTGTGGACGATAATTGTTATGGAATGGAGTATGACGTCCACCTTCTTCTTTTTTCAATACATAAACTTCAGCTTTGAATTTAGTATGAGGTGTTATTGAACCTGGTTTAGCTATAACCATACCACGTTTAATTTCTTTTTTATCAACGCCACGAAGTAATAAACCTACGTTATCTCCAGCTTCTCCTCTATCAAGAATTTTACGGAACATTTCTACTCCTGTACAAACTGTTTTTTTGTTTTCTGAACCTAATCCAATAATATGAATTTCATCTCCAGTATTTACAATACCAGTTTCAATTCTACCTGTTGCTACAGTACCTCTACCTGTAATAGAGAATACATCTTCAACTGGCATAAGGAATGGTTTGTCAATTAAACGTGGAGGAATTGGAATCCACTCATCAACAGCGTTCATCAAATCCATTACTTTTTCAACCCATTCTGGTTCACCATTAAGTGCACCTAAAGCTGAACCTAAAATTACTGGAGTATTATCACCATCATATTTATAGAAAGCTAATAATTCACGAACTTCCATTTCTACAAGTTCTAGCATTTCTTGATCGTCAACCATATCAACTTTATTCAAGAAAACAACCAAACGAGGCACGTTTACTTGGCGAGCTAATAAAATATGTTCACGAGTTTGAGGCATAGGACCATCAGTAGCTGCAACAACTATAATAGCACCGTCCATTTGAGCAGCTCCTGTAACCATGTTTTTTACATAGTCGGCGTGACCTGGACAGTCAACGTGTGCGTAATGACGTTTTTCAGTTGTATATTCTACGTGAGCGGTATTAATTGTGATACCTCTTTCTTTTTCTTCAGGAGCGTTATCGATAGAATCGAATGAACGTACTTCTGATAACCCTTTAGAAGCTAACACTGTAGTGATAGCAGCTGTTAAAGTAGTTTTTCCGTGATCTACGTGGCCTATAGTACCAATATTTACGTGAGCTTTAGATCTATCAAATTTTTCTTTTGCCATAGCAATGCTGTTTAATTCAACTAATAATTAATAATTAAAAAATATTTGAGCCAATGATGGGAATTGAACCCATGACCTCTTCCTTACCAAGGAAACGCTCTACCCCTGAGCTACATCGGCATTACAAAAATGCCTTGAGCGGGCAACGAGACTCGAACTCGCGACGTTCAGCTTGGAAGGCTGAAGCTCTA
>DYMG01000053.1 GCA_020721655.1 Paludibacter propionicigenes
ACAGTTTTTGTATGAACCCAAGATAGAATTTGCAAATTTATATCTTTTATAACTGGCCTAATTTGGGGGAGTATTATAGTATTTTAACATTCATTACCATTAATTTACATTTTACGGAGTAGTTTGTGCGTACAACACAACAAACGTAAAACCTCGTAATATGAAAACAACAGTAAAAATAATTGTAATTACAATTATAATTTCGGTAATAGGTTTTGCTTTTATAAATACTATAAAAGTTAAAACAGTAGAAAAAATAGAAACTACACTAAGCATTAAATATTACGACAATGCCAGAATTTACAAAATTGACCTGAAAAATAATAAATTTTACTTAATAAGCGATTTTAAGAAAAAACAAATTGCCTAAACTTGTAAGAAACAAAAAAAACATTACTTTTGGTGTTTTAAAATGTACTTCACGCACCTTGGCATTTATATATGAATAAACTACATACGTTTCACATTCCTGTAATGGGAATTGCTTATACAATAGACACCCCTTTAAAAGTTTCTCACTTCGGAATAGACTCAGTTATTTCTTTAGTTGACGATATTTTACTAGAAAAACTTAGAAAATTCTATTGCAATAAATTTGAAATGCCTTACAACGAAATAAGTGAGAAAATTGAAGACTTTAGAGCAAAAAGAATTACATCATACCTAAATTTGATAAACACATTAGCCGAAAAAAAATTCGACGAACTAAAAAATGCAACCATAGAAAAAAGTAACGAGCTTAAAGAATACATAAATATGTTGCCCGATAGCTCAACTATTAAACAAGAATTTAAAAAATTAATAGCATCAAAAATTAATTTTGGCGAAATAAACACGTGGATACAAAATAACCTAAAACGTGGAAATATTGATGTTAACATAATGACAAAAATTGACAAAGACAATTATCTTAACAACGAAAAATTACCACCAGAATATAAAGACGCTCACGCTGCAGTAAGAGGTTTCGCTCAAAGCGATTTAAGCTCTTCATTAATTCTTTCAGCAGGTATGAACCCTCGATTGTATAGTTACTTAGAAAATTTTAACGATTTCTACCCAGACGAAAACGGCAAAATAAAAAAGAAAATAGTAATTAAAGTTAGCGATTACCGCTCAGCTCTAATTCAAGGACGTTTTTTAGCAAAAAAAGGACTTTGGGTTTCAGAATATAGAGTAGAATCCGGATTAAATTGCGGAGGACACGCTTTTGCAACAGAAGGTTTTTTACTTGGTCCAATATTAGCCGAAGTTAAACAAAATAAGGAATTTCTGATACAATCGGTGCACGAAATGTTTACAAAAGCACTAAAAGACAAAAACTTAACTGTGCCTAACGTTATACCTGAAGTTAAAATAACAGTACAAGGCGGTGTTGGAACAAATGAAGAACACGATTTCTTACTAAATTATTACAACATAGATTCAGTTGGCTGGGGAAGCCCTTTTCTTTTAGTTCCAGAAGCTACTACTGTTGACCAAAAAACATTAGAGCTACTTGCACAAGCCAAAGAAACCGATTTATACTTAAGCGGAATTTCTCCACTTGGCGTACCTTTTAATAGTTTAAGAGGAAATACAAAAGACATAGAAAAAATGGCTTTAGTAGAAAAAGGAAAACCCGGAAGTGCTTGCCCTAAACAATATTTAGTGTCTAATAACGACTATACCGAAAAAAGTATATGCACAGCCTCTTTTAGATATCAGAAAATAAAAATTGCAGAATTAAATGAAAAAAATTTACAACCAGAACAATATAAAATAGAATATAATAAAATTGTTGAAAAATCGTGCATTTGCGTTGGACTTGGAACTGCCGCACTTATAAACAATAATATAGACACAAAAATTGAAGGTGAAGGAGTTTCTGTTTGTCCGGGTCCAAATATGGCGTATTATTCTAAAATTATTAGCTTAAACGAAATGATAGACCATATTTATGGCAGAACAAATATTATATTACGAAACGACCGCCCAAATATGTTTGTTAAGGAACTTAATATTTACATGGAGTACTTTAAAAATTTATTCGAAGAGGCAAAACAAAATTTTACCGAAACTCACGAAAAAAAATTAAAAAATTTTTCGACAAATTTAAATGACGGGATAAATTATTACAACAATCTTTTCAGTAATTTAAAACACATATTCGAATCAACTAAATCTAAAATTTTAGCCGATTTAGACCAAAATAAAATAACGCTTCAAATATTAAACACAGAAATTGAGACTATTGCAAATAATTTAAAAGCAAAATAAAAAACTATTGAATTTATTTTTTAATATACATTTTTTATATTTGCACATAATTTAAATATTAATAAAAATTGGAAGCAGACCCTTATCCTGTCATTTTAAACGAAATAATACTAAAAAGTATCGACTTACAACATTTAATAGAGCTTTTATTTATGTTGGTTTTAATTTTTTTATCAGCTTTAATATCAGGTTCCGAAGTTGCTTACTTTTCAATACCACCATCAAAAATAAAAGAATTACGAAAACAAAAAAACGACACAGCTCTTAGAATAATAAACCTACTTAACAAACCCGAAAAATTATTAGCTACAATACTAATATCTAACAATTTAGTTAATATTGCTATTATTATAATATCATCATATTTAACCAGTAATTTATTAGAATTTAACAACAATACAGTATTAGAATTTTTATTTAAAGTTGTAGTAATAACATTTATCATACTATTATTTGGAGAAATAATACCAAAAATTTATGCAACTCGAATTACTTTTAAGTTTGCCAAATTTATGAGTATCCCTCTAATCATTTTAACAAATATTTTATCACCATTTAGCTATTTGTTAATAAGCTCATCGTCAATTATTAGCAAAAGAATAAAAACAAAAAACGATATTTCAATAGACGAACTATCCGACGCTTTAAATTTAGCAAAAGACGAAAACCTTAAAGAAGACGAAAAAATATTAAAGGGAATAGTAAACTTTGGCTCTATAAACACTAGCCAAATAATGAAATATAGAGTAGATGTAGTTTACATAGACATAAAAGAAAATTTTAAAAACGTTTTAAAGCTAATTATTGATTCCGGCTTTTCGAGAATACCAGTTTGCGAAAAAACATTCGACAACATTAAAGGCGTACTATACGCAAAAGACTTATTACCACATATTCACAAAGAAAATTTTCGATGGCAATCTTTAATTAGACCACCATACTATGTTCCTGAAAATAAGAAGATTAACGATTTGTTATCCGAATTTCAATCGAAAAAAATACACATGGCAATTGTTATTGACGAATACGGAGGCTCGGTGGGAATTATTACTTTAGAAGATGTTTTAGAAGAAATAGTAGGTGAAATAACCGACGAATTCGACGATTTAGCCGAAAATTATAAAAAAATATCACAAACCGAAATTGAATTCGATGCTAAAATTCTTTTACAAGATTTCTATAAATTAATGAAAATTGACGATAAATACTTTGATGAGGTAAAAGGCGAAGCCGAAACTTTAGCAGGCTTTATTTTAGAAATTGTTGGTGATATTCCCAACACAAACGAAGTGTTAAATTATAAAGATTTTGAATTTAAAATACTTGAAGTAGATAACAGAAGAATAAAAAAAATACTTTGTAAAACTTTAAATTATGATAAATAAAATATTTTTTTCAATAATAATTATTATTACCATAATTTCTTGCGAAAACACATACACACCAAAGCCTAAAGCATTTTTTAGAATAAATTTTCCAGAAAAAGAATATACCGAATTTGCCGCAAAAAATAAATTTAAAATAACAATACCAAAATATGCAAATTTAGACACAAATAGAGCCGATTCTGGCTGGTATGTTTTACAAATTCCAAAGCTAAACGCATCTATTTACATAACTTACAGAACCAACATCGACATAAAAAAAGAAATAGAAGAGTCTAGAAGTTTAGTATATAAACACGCCATAAAAGCCGACGATATTATTGAAAGCACATTTATTAATTATCCAAACAAAGTTTTTGCTAGCATTTACGATATAAATGGAAACACAGCCTCATCAATTAATTTTCATATTATTGATAGCACATCTACTTTTTTTAGAGGAGCTTTATATTTTAACTCAAAACCAAACAAAGACTCATTAGCTCCTGTAATTAAGTTTGTTAGAACAGATATTATAAAACTAATGGAAACTTTTAAATGGGATAAAAAATAAATAATGATAAACATTGTTACAGAAAATTACAGCTTATTTGTTCAAAAAATTAACCTTTCAGTAAACGAACTTATAGAACAAACTTGTCTTACAAAACACGAAACTCTAAAACTTGAAAAATACACAAACGAAAAACGCAAAATTGAATGGCTTGGCGTTAGATATTTGCTTCAAAAATTTCATAACAAATCATCAATAATTATTTATAACGAAAACGGAAAACCAAGTTTAAACACTGGCGAAAACATTAGCATTAGCCATTCGTATGGTATTGTTGGGATTTTAATTTCAAAAAACAATTCTGGTTTAGATATAGAACAAATTCGCCCAAAAATTGACCGTATAAAACACAAATTTTTAAACCAAAACGAACTCGCTTTTATTGAAAATTCTACAAACAAAATAACCGATACAACAATATTTTGGAGTTGCAAAGAAACTCTATTAAAAATTTACGGCAAAACCGATATAATTTTCGATGAACAACTATCTGTAAATATTAATAATCATAAAAATATTATAGGACATATTAAAACCCCAAATGCAAATTTAATCATAAATCTAAATTTACAAATAGTTGATAATTACGTTGTTGTATGGGGTGTCGAAAATTTATAATAAGTATTTTGTATAAATTAAAATTCTTCCAATAAAAAATTAAAATTGTCGGAATTAGATAATTCAACAGTTTTTTCGCCAAATTTAAAAATTCTGCAATTACGCTCCCCTAAAAGACTAATATTATCGTTTTCATATAAAAACATAGTCCCCTCTCTTAAACCAGCAACATAAACATCTCTGTTTATTTCCATAAACTCATTAATTCTATCCTCACGAGTCTCGCCACCGTGTCCGGCAGGGTTTGCATCTAAAAAATGCGGATTAATTTGAAATGGAATCAAACCTAAAGCGTTAAGTCCTTTTGGGTCAATTATTGGCATATCGTTAGTGGTTTTAATAGTCGGACAAGCAACATTAGACCCCGCACTCCAACCTATATAAGGAATCCCCGATTTTACTTTTTCAACAATTACAGAAGTTAAATTATTATCGTGAATCATTCTTGTAAGTTGCCAAGTATTTCCGCCTCCAATAACAATTGCTTCAGCATTTTTAATCGCATCAATCTGATTTTCAAAATTATGTATAGATATAATATCGTGCCCAATTTCATTAAAACGTTTTTTGACTTTTGCCTCATACTCATCAAAAGAAAAAGTTACTGCAGCAAAAGGAATAAAAACAGCTGTTATTTTTTCTTCTCCCAAAAAGTTTTTTATGTGTTTTTTTGGATAATCTAAATACTCTTCTCCTGCATTTGTTGAATTACTTATCAATAATAATCTCATATTTGTAAAATTTATTTTTCCGAAATATACAAAATTTAGATTAAATACAACCTAAAAACACTTTTTTTAATGCTAATTTTATATGAAATAGCTATATTTGGAAAAAAATAATTTTGCACATTATTTATCACATAGGAGCTTATTTTTTATTTCTCTCTAAAGTTTTTTCAAAACCCGAGAAAATTAAAATGTATTACATTCAAACAATTAAAGAGTTTGATAAACAAGGAATTGGGTCTTTGGGAATTGTACTTATTATTTCCGTATTTATGGGAGCCGTAGTAACATTACAAACCGCTATTAACTTAGAAAACCCTCTAATCCCAAGATATATGATAGGTTTAGCCGCTCGCGATTCTATGATATTAGAATTTTCATCAACAATAATTGGATTAATTTTGGCAGGAAAAGCAGGTTCTAACGTTGCTTCAGAAATTGGAACAATGCGAATAACCGAACAAATTGACGCTTTAGAAATTATGGGAGTAAACTCTGCAAGCTATCTTGTAATGCCTAAAATTATTGCAATGGTACTAATTATGCCTGCTATGGTTATAATTTCAATTTTTATAGGAGTTTCGGGCGGTGCAATTGCAGGCTCCAGTGCCGGAGCTATAAGTCTATCTGATTACGTTTATGGAATTCAATTCGATTTTAAGCCATTTTATATAACATATTCGGTAACAAAAGCTGTAATATTCGCATTTGTAATTATGTCTGTATCAGGATATCACGGATACAAAGTAAAAGGTGGAGCTTTAGAAGTTGGAAAAGCCAGCACAAAATCGGTAGTTTACAGCAGTATTTTAATATTAATTTTTAACTTATTGATAACTCAACTTTTCTTAACATGATAGAAGTTAAAAATTTAAGAAAATCGTTTGAAGGCAGAGAGGTTTTAAAAGGTATTAATATTACTTTTGAAAACGGAAAAACAAGCCTTATTATTGGACAAAGTGGCTCTGGTAAATCTGTTTTTATTAAAAATTTAGTAGGACTTTTTCATCCCGACGAAGGCGAAATTTTATACGACAACAGAGAATTTACATCTCTAAACTTTAAACAAAAAAAAGAACTTAGGTCAGAAATTGGAATGGTATTTCAAGGAGGAGCTTTATTCGACTCACATACAGTTCTCGAAAACGTACTTTTTCCGTTAGATATGTTTACCGAAATGACACAAGAAGAAAAACTAGACCGTGCCAACTTTTGTATAAACAGAGTAAACCTCCAAAATGCAAACCATTTATACCCATCAGAAATAAGCGGAGGAATGCAAAAACGGGTAGCAATTGCACGTGCAATATCTCTTAATCCAAAATATTTATTTTGCGACGAACCAAATTCTGGTTTAGACCCTGTAACATCAATAGTTATAGACAACTTAATTAGAGAAATAACACAAGAATACAACATTACAACAATAATTAACACGCACGATATGAACTCTGTTATGGAGCTTGGCGATAAAATTATGTTTGTTTATCAAGGTAATAAATGGTGGGAGGGAACAGCCGACGATTTATTTAAATCGGACAACAAAGAACTAAACGATTTCGTTTTCGCCTCTGAACTTTTTAAAAAAATAAAAAAACAGTTATAACCAATTAAATTACTGATAAAAGTCATTCTTTTTTAAAGTTTTTTCTACACAATTATTTAATTTTGCAAAAAAAACATCATGAAAATCACAAAAGAAATTACAATTGAAGAACTAACCGAAAACCTTACATCGTCGGTTAAATATTTAATGCAAGAAGGCATACGTTGCATAGTTTGTGGAGAACCAATTTGGGGAACATTAGAAGAAGCTGCCTTAGAAAAAGGATTTAACCAAACCGACATTGAACGATTTGTTTCAGATTTGCAAAAATTAGCCGAAAACAAAGACCAAGATACTGATAGTGATTTGCCAAAAATTGATGTCAAAAAAATGTAATAACCAAATTATTACACACAAACAACATTTTTTTTCAAAATAATATTTAGAATGAATTTAAATATGTATTTATATTCATACAAAAAACACAACTGTCTCATTTTTAGTAAAATAAAAAACGCTAATATGTTAAAGAAAATACATCAATAATAAAAACATTACTATTAAATAATGTAAATTTGTAACTTTAATAAAATAACCTAAATAATAGAATATTAATACAAATATTATGGACAAACAAGCAAAAGTCGTTGATGAGATAGTAATAAGATTCTCAGGAGATTCAGGCGACGGTATGCAATTAACAGGAACATTGTTTTCTGATGCTTCTACTCTATTTGGTAACGACGCATCTACTTTCCCCGATTATCCGGCAGAAATTAGAGCTCCTCAAGGAACAGTTGGCGGAGTTTCCGGTTTCCAAGTACATTTTGGTAGTAAAGAAATTCACACACCTGGAGATTATGCAGACGTATTAATTGCAATGAACCCTGCCGCATTGAAAGCAAATGCACGTTGGATTAAAAATGGCGGAACTATCATTTTTGACACCGACAGTATTTCAGAAAAAACACTTCAAAAAGCAAACTTCACAACAGAAGACCCTATTAAAGAATTGCATTTAGAAGGCAATAACGTAATTTATGCTCCTATCTCGACACTTACAAAAGAAGCGTTGAAAGATATGGAAATGGATAACAAAAGCGTGCTAAGAAGTAAAAATATGTTTGCTCTTGGTTTATGCTTTTATATTTTTAGCCGTCCTTTAAACCACACAGAAACTTATTTTGAGAAAAAATTTGCTAAAGTTCCTAAAATTGTTGAAGCTAACAAATTAGTTTTGCGTGCAGGTTTTAATTATGGAGGTAATATTTTAGCCTTACCATCATTTAAAATTGAGCCAGCACAATTAGAAAAAGGACTTTATAGAAGCATTTCAGGAAACCAAGCTACAGCATGGGGCTTATTAGCAGCAGCAGAAAAAGCAAACCTTAAGCTTTTTTGCGGCTCATACCCTATAACACCTGCAACAGAAATACTAATGTACTTATCTCAAAGAAAAGATATGGGTGCAATTACTTTCCAAGCAGAAGACGAAATAGCAGGTATTTGTACAGCAATTGGTGCTAGTTTTGCAGGAAAATTCGCTGTAACAACAACATCAGGACCTGGTTTAGCTCTTAAAACAGAAGCCGCAGGTTTAGCGGTTATTACTGAATTACCTCTTGTTATTGTTGACGTTCAACGCGGGGGTCCATCTACTGGATTACCAACAAAAACAGAACAAGCCGATTTAATGCAGGCTCTTTACGGAAGGAACGGGGAAAGCCCACTTCCTGTAATTGCAGCAAGTTCACCATCAGACTGTTTCGACTGGGCTTTTGAAGCAGGTAGAATTGCTTTGGAGCACATGACTCCTGTTATTCTTTTAACAGACGGTTATATTGCAAATGGTACATCGCCAATGAGAATTAAAAAAATGGCAGATTTACCAACAATAAAAACAAAAATAGCCAAAGCTAATAGCGATTACCAACCATACCGAAGAGTTGACCAAGACCTTATGATTAGAGAATGGGCAATTGCTGGAACAGAAGGCTTAGAACACAGAATTGGAGGCTTAGAAAAAATGGCTGTAACAGGTAACGTATCTTACGTTCCTGAAAATCACGAAGTAATGTCTCTTGAACGCCAAAAAAAGGTTGCTCAAATAGTAAAAACAATTCCAGACATTCAAATAAAAGGCGATAAAACAGGCGATTTACTCGTTGTTGGCTGGGGTAGCACAAAAGGACACTTAGAAGACTCTGTTGCACAATTAAGAGCATCAGGGAAAAAAGTTAGCTTTGTAAACTTTAACTACATAAACCCTTTACCACAAAATACAGCAGAAGTATTTAAAGGATTTAAAAAAATTGTAGTTCCTGAAATAAACTTGGGACAATTTGTTAACTACTTAAGAATGAATTTCGAAGAACAAAAATTCCATCAAATAAATAAAATACAAGGTTTACCTTTTACTGTTGATGAATTAGTTTTAGAATTTAATAATATATTGGAGGGCAAATAAAATGACTGAAATAGCTACAAAAAAATATACAGCAAAAGATTTTAAAAGCGACCAAGAGGTTCGCTGGTGTGCAGGCTGTGGAGACCACGCAATTTTGAACTCTGTTCAAAAAGCAATGGCAGAATTAGAACACGACAAAAAAGATTATGCAGTAATTTCAGGAATTGGGTGCTCTTCTCGTTTCCCTTACTACATGAATACTTACGGTTTTCATGGTATTCACGGACGTGCTGGTGCAATTGCTTCCGGTACTAAAACAGCTAATCCAAAATTAAGTGTTTGGCAAATTACTGGCGACGGCGACGGACTTGCAATTGGAGGAAATCACTTTATTCACGAAATTAGACGAAATATTGATCTTAACTTACTACTTTTCAATAACGAAATTTATGGGTTAACTAAAGGACAATATTCTCCAACTACTAAATTTGGAACTAAAACAAAAACCTCTCCTTTTGGAACTGTTGAACGCCCTTTTAAAGTTGGACAGTTAGTTATTGGTGCTGAAGGTACTTTCTTTGCAAGAACTTTAGATAATAACATTGCTCATTCAACTCAAACTTTTATTGATGCCGACAAACATAGAGGAACATCGGTTGTTGAAGTGCTTCAAAATTGCGTTATTTTTTCTGATGGAATTCATGGTTGGATTACCGATAAAGAATTTAAAGAAGACCGCCAATTATACCTTGAGCACGGAAAACCAATGATTTTTGGAAAAGAAAAAAACAAAGGACTAACACTTACATCTAACGGATTACAAGTTGTTACAATTGGCGAAAACGGTGTAAAAGAATCTGATATTTTAGTTCACGATGCTAAAAAAGAAGACCCTTTTATTCACTTAATGCTTTCCAATATGGTTGGTCCAGATTTTCCTGTAGCTTTTGGCGTAATTAGAAGCGTTGCTCATGATACTTACGATGAAAACGTAGCAAAACAGGTTGCCGAAGTACAATCAAAATCATCATACAAAAGTATGGACGACGTTCTTTTAAGTGGTGATACTTGGACTATTTAAAAAATAAAATCTAAATATTAAAAGGGTTTTGAGGTTTCAAAGCCCTTTTTTTGTTACAAATTTAAAATTTATGATTTTATTAAACTTATTATTACCTTTGTAATAGAAAATTTAACAACAATGAAAAGCCATAATTTATTAATTTTTGTATTAAGCTTTCTTATATATACAACATCTCTATTAGCACAGCAAAACATTGACAAAACGGATATAATTAAAAATATAAACGGAAAAGATTATTATGCTCATAAAATTAAAAAAAGCGAAACAGTTTATTCTATCTGCAAAAATTACAATATCACCGAAAAACAATTAGCAACCGATAATCCTGAAATATTTAACGGTTTAAAATTAGGTCAAGAAATAATAATTTTAAAAACAAACAACACTACCAAAACATCAGAAAATATTACCACACATACTATTAAAGCAGGAGAAACTGCCTATTCAATATCTAAACTATATAATATTTCAATTGATGAGTTTTATAAAAACAACCCCGAAACGCACGATAAATTTCAAATTGGACAAATCGTAGAAATAAAAACCTCCGAAATCAAAAATAAAAAAGAAGAAGCCTCCGAAAATCCTTATTATATAAAACACACCGTGCAAAAAGGAGAAACACTATACTCTTTATCGAAAAAATACGATGTTTATCAAGAAGACATAATAAATGCAAACCCTAGCCTAAAAATAAACGGATTAAAAAAAGGTGAAATAATAAATATACCATCGTCAGAATTTTTAAATAAATCTGCTTGGAATGAACCCGAAAAGAAAGATACAAAAATTGAAGAAGAAGCCCCCATCACCACAACAAAAATTGAAAATGTAGTTATTGAAGACGAACCAAAACCTAATGCAAACTGCACCGATATTATTTTTAACAAAAACAGAACTATAAAAATTGGCATTTTACTACCTTTTGAATTAGACATAAATTTGCTAAAAAATGAACTTTCCAGAATTGATGTTAACGATGCCGATAAAAGACCAAAAACAAAGAAAATTTTCGATATTTATCAAGGTATTTTAATTGCAATTAACGAATATAAAAAACAAAATTATAATTTTTCATTAAATGTTTACGATACAAAAAAAGACGTAAATACTGTTAAAGAGATAGTTATGAAACCTGAAATTAAGAATTTAGACTTTATTATTGGACCAATTTATCAAAACACTTTTGACACAGCTTTAAAATACAAGCCAGCTAACGTGCCTATAATAAATCCTATTGTTGATGTTAGCTCTAATTTTAATGAAAATTACAGCTTTATACAAACCGAAACATCTGACAATATTATTTTCTTAAAAACAGTAAATTACATTACTTCGTTTAATGATGCAAACTCTATTTTTATTTCTGATGGTAGCGAAAACAACACAAATATAATTTCAAAATATACTCAAGAAATTCAAAAACAAAAACCAACTTTCACGGTAACTAAAGTGAATTTTTTCAAAGATAAAGATATAAGTAATTATATAAAAAAGGGAGTTCCAAATATTATTTTTATCACATCTAAAAACGAAGCTTTCATTTCAAACGTTTTAACAAAAATATATATTGCCACACAAAAAGATAGCGTAATTTTAATTGGCGATAAAGACTGGCAAAAATTCAATGTTTCGCTAAATTATTTTCACAGTCTAAATTTAACCCTATTCGAGTCGCGAAATGTTAATTACCACAGCCCCGAAGTTGTTGAATTTAATAAAAATTACAGAACTGAGTACAAAAGCGAACCATCAATATACTCATATATTGGTGCCGATGTAGCAAATGCTTATATTACAGCTTTCACAAAATACAATTCTAATTTATGCAATTGTTTAACTAATTTTAAATATTCTGGATTAATTTACAAATTCGATTTAAAAAAATTAAACAACAACTATATAAATACAAATGTATTTATTAGGCAATACAACAAAGACTTAACAATTGAATTGAAATAATTACAATTCTCTTAATACCCTGTTTACAACCTCTTTAGATGGTTCTATTTCAAATTTATCGAGAAAATTAAAAACATCGCTATAATTGCTTTCAATATTTAATAATTCCTTTAAATCTATTATTTCAAATTTTCCTTTAGGGGTTATTTCAATAAGTAAAGTAGAAATTTCACTCATAAGCAAATAATTTAATTAATTAGTTTTTTAAACGTTTATTCTTAACATTTATTATATTTAAAACTGTAAATATTTGATAGAATACCACAACTGCAATACATACCCTATAAAAATAGGCTGTTCGGGCGATTTGGGTAAAAAAAGCAGAAAATGTTAAATTTAAAGGCATAATTCTAATATTTACAAACTTAAAATAGTTCCGAATGAGAGCCAACACGTACAATTTCAATAATCTTTATAGTTTCCTGTAAGTTTATGCGGTTTATATTGTGGTTTTACACCTTTAAACCCTGTTTTCAATAAGTCAGTTATAAAATAATATACTATATTAAAATCATTTATAGATGTTTTCTTTAATCTCTTCAGGTCTTTTTTAGCTTTTGTTACTATTTTTAAAGTAAACATATTTATAAATTATTAAAAAATTCGCTCGGATTATTTATTATTTCGCCTTTTCCGCTTATAGCTTCTTGTATAGCTTCTTGGGTTTCTTTATTATACGGCTTATTTATGCTTGGACTAATAGCATTTTTATTCCATTCATCTAAGCTATTAATAACAATATCGGCAACTCTTTGTCTGTGAATTATTACAGTTTCTTTTTTTTTTGTTATTAAATCTGTTGCATTAGCTACTATCATATTTTATACTTTTAAAATTAGTATTAAATACAAGTATAATTAGAATCAAAACATTAACCAAAACGTTTTTAGCTTTTTTTAGTTAAAAACACCAATTTTTACATAAAACACCTGAAAATTTATCTATTAAATCTCTAAATAATACCTAAAACAGGCAGATAATAGCAAATTGAAAATTTATCGTTTCAAAATCCCAAACTACGCATAGCTTAGTCGTTAGGTACAAGCAAAGTAGGACAACCCCGAGCAATAAATTTGCTACAAGAAAAGGAAATCCACCTCAAAAATAGCACAACTTGTCCCGACTTGGCGAGATTTGGGTTTTGGTATAAACTGAAACAAAAGTTAAAAGAATGTTAAAAACCAAAAGAGCTATTTTTTATTTCGCAACAATATTATTTATACTTTTAACTCTTGATAAAATTTAGATAAATAAAATGGGGTTATTCCAAACATCAGTATTGAAAAAATATAGGAAACTGCAAGATAAAAAGGCGGTTGAAAAGGCGTATAAAATATATACTGACTATTTTCATAATGATGAGCGACAAGAGAATATCCGTGAAAGTAAAGAAGAACAATTCCAAGAAGGATTTTTACGAGAACTTTTTGTGAAAGTGTTTGACTATACTTTAAATCCAGAACCACAATTTAATATAACAACAGAACTAAAAAACGAAAAGGGAGCAAAAAAGGCAGACGGTGCAATCTTGAAAGATGGAAAAGCATTAGCCGTAATAGAACTAAAAAGCACCAAAACAAAAGACCTTGAAAGTGTAAGACAACAAGCATTTGATTACAAAGCAAATCAGTCAGATTGTGTTTATGTTATTACATCAAACTTCGAGAAACTCCGATTTTACATCAATAATGCTGTTGATTTTGAAGAATTTAATTTGTTCACTCTAAACGAAGAACAATTTGAATTACTGTATATATGTCTGCACAAAGAAAATATATTAAATAATATTCCGCTAAAAATTAAAACCGATAGTGTTGTAGCAGAGGAAAGTATCACAAAAAAGTTTTATTCCGATTATTCGCAATTTAAAAGAGAACTTTTTATAGATTTGGTAAAACAAAACCTGAAAAACGAAATATTTAGCAACGAACTACAAAAAGAAGATGCAGACAGAGCAACAAAAAATATTAAGCAATTATTATATAAAAAATCACAAAAACTAATTGACCGCTTTTTGTTTATATTTTTTGCCGAAGATAAAGGATTATTACCGCCAAACTCAACTTTGCAAATTTTAGACAAATGGAAAGCCGACTGCGATTTTGGAGATGAAAGACCATTATACGATTTATTTAAGCAATATTTTAAGTTTCTTGATACTGGACGAGAAGGAACACAATCGAGAGCCGAAATTTTTGCATACAATGGCGGTTTATTTAAGCCAGACCCAATTCTCGACAATTTAATTTTAGACAATGAATTGTTGTATAAACACACAAAAACGCTTTCCAATTACGATTTTGAAAGTCAGATTGGTGTAAATATTTTGGGGCATATTTTTGAGAATTCGTTAAACGAAATTGAAAGCGTAAATGCCGAGATTGAGGGTGAAGAATTTGACAAACAAAAAACAAAACGAAAAAAAGATGGGGTTTTTTATACACCAAAATATATTACTAAATATATTGTAGATAATACAGTTGGTAAACTTTGCGAAGAGAAAAAGCAAGAACTCGAAATTAATGAAGAAGAATACCAAAAGAGCCGAAAAGGACGAAAAACAGAGACCTTAAAAAGTCTGAAAACAAAACTTGATAGTTATCGCAATTGGCTTTTAACAATTACTATTCTTGACCCTGCTTGTGGTTCGGGTGCGTTTTTAAACCAAGCATTAGACTTTTTAATAAAAGAACATACCTACATCGACGAATTAGAAACTTCCTTACTTGGAGGCGGTATGGTAATGAAAAATATTGAAAATACCATTTTAGAAAACAATATTTATGGAGTTGATTTAAACGAAGAAAGTGTAGAAATTGCTAAACTTTCGCTTTGGCTACGCACTGCTCAACCACGCAGAAAGCTAAACACATTAAACAACAATATTAAATGTGGCAATTCACTTATTGATAGCAAGGAAGTTGCTGGCGATAAGGCATTTAATTGGCAAAACGAATTCCCTCATATTTTTAAAGAAAAAGAGAAAAAAATCTGGCATATAACCACAGCTACACATAATTCGAGATATTCGCAACGAATGTTCGATAATAATGTAAAAACTGGTGATGCTATATGGCTTGACAACGAAGATGAAATAATAATAACTAAAACTATTGCCGAAATAGTAAAAGAAAATAACCTAAATGTAATAGAATACAATATCTGTGGCGACCACATGCACCTACTGCTGGTATGCGAAGAAGAAGAGCTAACTAATATAGTAGGAAAAATAAAAGGAAAAACGGCAAGGCTGAGAAACAGCAACAAGGGGATTAATCCCCTTGTCCGCCAAGATGGCGAAAAAGCCGTATCGCTATGGACGCAAAAATTCGGAAAAAGCGAAATAAAAGACGAAAACTACCTAAATAATGCCATAGAATATATACGAAATAACCGAATAAAACACAAACTACCCGAAAATAAAGAAATAGAAAAACTAAAAAAAGAATTCCTATGCTCAATAGAACAGGCGTTAAAACAAGAATATATAGGTGGCTTTGATGTGGTGATTGGTAATCCGCCTTATGTTCAGGTTACGGAGTTTCAATCTTTTTATGAAAAAAACTTTAGCACTAATAAATGTGGAGATTTATATGCTTTATTTTATGAGAAAGGTATTGATATCTTAAAGAATAAAGGACGGTTTTCATATATAACACCTAGTTTATTTATTAAAGGAATAAGATATGAAACTCTAAGATCTTTTTTACTTTCAAATACTAATATTATTGAAATAGATGATAAAGGAGATGGGGTTTTTCAAGATGTTCAAATGCCTACTGCAATTTTTGTAGCATCTAAACAAAAGGTAAAAAATCAATCGTGGGAAAAATTCATACATGGTGGTAACATTATTAATAAAATAGAAAATGGTTCTAAACGACTTGAAGAATTTAGCAATATAAAAAGAGGGTTAGAAATAGGGAAAGACAAAGTATTTGAATATTCATCGGAAATGGTTAAAATTATTACAGGCGAGGATGTTAGCAGATACTTTATAAAACAGTATAAATCAATTGAAGTAGGTACTTATCATGAATTTAAAAAAGAAGAAAAATATTTCAATGGAGAAAGGTTGTTAATTAGGGAAACAGGTAATAGAATTACTGCATTATACGTCAATGAAAATATACAACAAAATAGAAGTCTTTATTCTATACTCATAGAAAATATTGACTATAAATATATTTTAGGTCTAATTAACTCTTCATTAATGCAATTTTATTATAAATCTAAATTTGCTGCAAATACAGATGTGTTTCCTAAAATTAGAATTGCACAAGTCAAAGCTCTACCAATTAAATTGGTTGAAAAATCAATTATCTCAGTTCAAGTTGAAAATTTAATTTCTTCAATGAAGGACTTTTCTAGTATTGAAAAAAGGTTTTCTAAATACCTCCAATCTCAATACAACATAGAAAAACTAAGCCAAAAACTACAAAACTGGCACGAATTAAAATTTTCTGATTTTATAAACGAGCTAAACAAAGCCATTAAGGCCATCAACGGGGCATACCCCCTTGGCAAAAAGGAAGAGTTTGAATGGATGGAGCTTTTCGAAGAGAAAAAAGCAGAAGCCCAAACCCTAAAATCAGAAATAGAAAAAACCGATAAACAAATAGACCAAATGGTTTATCAACTTTATGGTTTAACCGAAGA
>DYMG01000006.1 GCA_020721655.1 Paludibacter propionicigenes
CTAAAAATCCGTTTTTGTTTTCAGAACGACCTTCACCCGGTATTTTAGTTTGGTTTATTTCAACAGAAATACCATATTTGGTGCTATTATACATAATAAGCTGTTCGTTTTTAATAGAAATCATTTTGTCGGAATAGATAGTATCGTACCCATAAACTGGTATAATTTCGTCTATTACTGTATGGTTAATATCTGCCCATGTTGTATCGTAAGTTTTTTCAGACCATGTGTTTAAAGGAACTATATACCATTTAGAGTCGCCAATGTATCCATTTTTAGTGTATTGAACAGTTGAATTGCTATAATCAGCAGGAGTAACATCGTAGAATTTAAGCTGGAAGTCAGTTTCTTTTACGTTTAAAGGGTCAATAACTTTAATTTTAATAGGAGAATATCCTGTTTTAAAATTTAAACTATCTATTCTTTGAGTACTTTTGTTTGCTAAAATTCTGTTTATTGTTTCGTCTTCTAATTCTAAAACATTTTCGCCGTTACCATAACCGTCAACCTGAGAAACTTTTAATGTTGCTCCGTAGCTTGTATTTAAGCTTGTTCCACCTTCATTTTGTTCAATAGGGTGAGGTATACAACTAAATATTTTAATATTGTTTCTTCCGGCTAAAAATGGTTCTTTTTGACCGTCTAATGCATTAGGGTCTAAAGGGTCGTATGTTTTATAGTTGTTGTATGCATAAGCAATAGCAACATAGTAGTATGTTTTGTAATTTACTAAACTAGTGTTTGATGATGATGAAAATAAATCTTGAGTTATAGTAAATGAATGCCCAATTCCATTATTTGTTGCAATAACTTTTTGTTTTGGCTCGGAAGCTTGTAAAAGAGAGTTGTATTCATAATTCATTATGTTACCAATTTCGTTGTTTATATCGCATTGGTAAACAACTTTAGCTAAATCGGTATTGCTTATATCGTTTACAGAAATACTTTTATCTTTTAGTTGATAAACAATATAACCCTCGAATTTATAAATATCGTTGCAATTTTGGTCATTTTCAGGGCAAACAATAAATAAACCTTTTTCTAAATAATCTTCAGGAGTAGCTTGGTAATTATTTGAACCTTTTTTGTTCCAAATATTTACAATAAATTTATTATCTGTTTCAATAATATCTAATTCTGGAGCATCTGGTCCGTCAACAGTTTTAAAGCAGTTGTCGAAAAGTTTTTGTGCTTTTTCGTCGGCTTGTATAACTAATTTTACTGAGTTGTAAGGTGTGGAAGTGTAAGATCTAGCCCAAACAACCCCTGTAGTAATATAGTTTATAGCTCCCGGCATAAGTGTAAATGGTCCTGCTGAGTGCACAAATCGTTTATCGTTAGGTGTATCAGAATTTGCACCTGTCCAATCTTTATCGGCAGGTTCTACACCTGCTGTACCCCAATTTGTTTCGTCAGACAATCCTGGGAACATAAAATCGGCATCTAAATTAGTTACACCAGTTCCGTTATAACCGTTACCACCGTATTTTAATTTTTTATTATCTTTCCAAATGCCTTTTAAGTAGTTGTAATATTCTATTGCTATGTCTGGGTCAGTATTAGCACCTCCTTGTTCATTATTATAATAAATAAATCTTCTCATACCCCAACGTTCGTTATCAACAACACCGTCGCCAAAATTAAGACCGTTTATGCTACCATTATACCAAGTAGCAGGAATTCCATTAGGGTCTAATTCGTTAGTAGGTTTAAAATTATCGTCCAATATGTATGATGATGGTCTGTCTTGATGGTTATCAGAAGGGTCCATAAAAGGACCTTCAAAAAAGTCAACTCCAATTGCAGGAGGGTATTGTCCGTAAGATCTTTCTGTGCCGTCACCGTCCATTGGGTCGGCATTGTATATAAAACCAAGTCCTTTTGCAACATCGCAACCGCAATAATCATCTGCAGCGTCTCCAAGATCAGCATCCGTAAAAACTGCAAAATAAGTATTTTTAAGAGTATAAGTTGACCTGTTTATAATTTCAAAGTTATAGAAAGTCATATTATTTAGTTCGTCGTTAGAAGAAAAGGCAAAAGCCTGTCCTCTAAGTTCCATACCAATGGCTTGTCCACCGGTTTCTGTGTGTATATTTCCATTGTCGTTGTAAACCCACCAAAGTGTGGCATCGCCGTAAAGACGAGGAACTATTTGGTCTTTAGCAGTACCGCAAGGCATTATATCATCAGCAAATTCGTATCGAGGGTATTCGCCAAGTTCGGGTTCGTAGCTGCCATTTCCGTTTAAATCTCTAAAAGGAGCTAAATTCCAGTCGTATGCACCATATTCAATAGGTCCGTGAGCTGGCCACTCTGTAATACTAAGAGGCACTGTGTAGTCGGGGTCAACTTCTTCGCCTGCAGCTTTTGCAGCAAAATATGCTCTAAAATCTTTAACTTCTTTTTTTGTTATTGCAAAGTGTCGGTCATATTTTCTACAAATATCAGCAGTAACCGAAGATATTTCATCGCCAGAAGCAATTAATGGACCTGTCCAATAATCTGTTCCTCCAGCTCTGTATCTAACACCAGCAAGTCGTAACTGTCCGTTAACATCAGTTCCTCCAATCCATATAGCACTGGCAAAGTTTGAGTGTTTTCCAGAACCTTTAGGGATTTCATATTTAGGATTACTATTTAAGTCCCACCACATATCGCCACCTGTTTGTATAAGTGTTTTAACGTTATTTAGTTCTAGATATGTAGCACCAGTTGCAGGAGAACAACTTGCTGCAACTGCTTTTGTCGATTTTGTTTTATTGTTTTGGTCTTTTTTAAATCCAACCCAAACATCTGCCTTTAAATTTTGACTAATCAAAAATATTAATACAAGGCTTAAATATATATTATTTCGTTTCATACTTAATAATGTTTTCAAAATTAAAAACTAAATACCATTCCTAATCTAATTGTTCTAGGGTTATAATACATCCAGTATCCACCTTTGGTCATTGAATAATAATCTCTGTAAGATTGTGGGTCGTTGTTACTATTAATAGAACTTTGGTTTATAGCTGCGGTTAAATAACCATCGTCGTTTGCATTTCCCGATGTAGAATATACATTTTTAATATTTAATGTGTTTAGTACATTTTCAATTAAAAGATATATGTTTAGATTAGTTTCTTTTTTATTGTCTTCTTTACCAAAAGTAAGAGGAATGTCTTTGTCGGCTTTTAAATCTACAAAGAAAGTAGCAGGTTTTCGAGAACCATTTAGCGATCCTATTAAATAATTTGTGTTAGGATCTTTTCTGCTATAAGGTGTTCCTGTTCCGTATCTAAATGTTGCGTTAGCACCAGTATTTTGTAAAAAATCCATTCCGAACCATCTAGGTCCGTTGTATAGTTTTCCTGAAGAATATCTGTAATCAATAACTCCAGTAATAGCATTTCTTTGGTCGAAATCTAAAGGCATTGTTGTTCTAAGATTAGGCTGACCTGTTAATGCTAAAGCTCTTCCTGTTTCTGCGTTAGAGCCAGTTCCATTAGCAAATTGAAGAGTGTAGCTCAGCATCAACGACACGTTACCTGTTCTTCTTAAATCGTAAGTAATAGTTAAACCTTTTACTGTTCCAAAGTCAACGTTGGTATATGTCATATAATCTGAAGGGTAAGCTCCGGCAATTTTTTGAACTTGAATCATATCTCTCATTTCTCTGTAAAAGCCTGATAGTTTTAAAGAAGATGTGTTGTTCAATTTTTGTTGAAAACCAACTTCGTAGTCTATTGTTTTTTCAGTTTTTAAGTTTGGATTGTTAATATTGTAATATTGGTTCATTCCAAATTTTTCTATATACATATATGCAAGAGGGTCTAAGCTGTTTCCGCTAGGGCGTTGAGTAAGAACATCGTAGTGAGCAAAGAAAAGAGCTTCGTCGGAAATAGGAAATGAAAACGAAATACGAGGCATAAATGTGTATTGTGGAGTATAGTCGTCGTAAGCATTTATGTTTGTACCTTTAAGGTCGTCTAACGATTCCGGATTTTTAAGTAGTGGTGTTAAACCAGTTGACGATTCAATTAATTTGAAATCGCTAATTTGTTCTCCTTGTGCGTTGTACCACTGTACATCTGCGGGGTTTGAACCTGTTCTAAATCCTTTTATGTCTGCTTGGTTTTGGAAATCGTTGAAGTTGTTCACATAAACAATGGCATCATCAGTAATGTTAGTAGGTAATGCATCGCTATTAACTAAGCCTTCGCTAACAATATCGCCAACAGTTTTTGCATCGTGAAGAAGGTACATATCTTTTAAAACCATTTGGTTAGCATCGTATCTGTCAATTCTAAAACCTATGTTAAATACTAAGTCGTTGAATGCAAATTTATCTTGAATGTAGAAAGCTGCATAATTAGGTTTAAAAGCAGCAATTTCTCTTTTATATCTAACATTTCCTAAAGCATCGGTGTATGTAGCATTAAAAAAGTCGTTTAAAGTTGGGTTTCCAGTAAGTTTATTTCCATAAATATCGAAACCTTGGTAAGAAGCATAATTAGAACCATTATTTAATAATTCGTCTGGAGAAAAATAATCTATTTTAAATAGGTCGGGGTCGTAAGAGTCAATATCTATCCACTCTGTACCTGTTGCTGTAACTAATTTACCATCAACATATACCCCTTTTTCGTTAAGGGCATTTCTAAAATTTATGTCGAATTCTGTTTGGGCATTTGCATTATATAATCTGTTGTATTTTACAGTATCGTTAGAAAACATAGGGTTACTTAAATCTAACTGCATAATGTGGTAGTTCATAGTTTCTTCGGCTAAGTTCCATAAACCTAATGGGGAAACACTATAATTAGCATCAGAACGTTGTTCAAACTCAAAACCTAACTGTAATGCGTGGTCTTTAATGTCGGTAGAACCCATTCCAGTAAATCTAAATTGTGTATTGTCGTATTTTTGATAAGAGTTGTAAACTGTACCAGGGCTGTTAAACATGGCTGTACTAGCATCACCGTATATGTATTTTGGGGCTTCCCCATTTAAAACTGCACCAAATTGTTCTAACAATGTTTTATTTGTTGTTATAGCAGAAGAATTGTTAATGTCTTGAGCTGCTATATCGTATAAATATTGAGTGTATAAACCTGTAATAGGATTTTCTTCGGAGGGACTAAATGTAACCAATGTATCCATAAAACCATTTTGTGCCCATACTCCTGAAGAATATGCACTTATAGTATCAGTAAATTCGTAAGTTTTTATTTTATATGTTGTAAAATCGCCGTTATAGCCATAATTAAAAAGTTTATCTTTGTGGTTTACGTCTTGCACGGTGCTATTTATCCTGTTGTAATCAACTTGTAATTGATAGAAAGTATTTTTAAATATTGAAGCGTTTTTTTCTTCTTCCTTGTTCATAGCATCGCTACCAAATTTGTGAGTTAAACGAGCATATCCTCGCATATTTTGGTAAATCTGCTGTCCGTTGTTTTCAGAGTTGAATAATGTATTTTTGAAACTAAAAATTCTATTATTTGAAAAATCGTAAGTACCACCAATTGTAATATTTAAATCTTTAGAAGGTTTAATATCTATTTTACCAGAGGCTTGAATGCTTTTATTTTCAGCATTTTCGGCAGTTTTTATAACATCGAAGTCGCTTTTATTGTAATATTCGGAAGCCAATGTAGTAATAAAACTTTGTTGACTAAAGGAATATGGCGAAGATAAAAAATCATCTTTTAAAGCGTCTGGGGCTTTGTAATAACCAACAGCCGATGTAACTGGGTCTTTAAAATATGTTCCAGATGCAGAAAAGAAGTACCCAACAATAGGTTCTTTAATAGTTTTTGTAGAGTCGTTAGGGTCTCTTTTCTTTTTTGAGAAAAGAGGTCCAGATATATAACCCTCTGCTAAATTATAATTGTAATTATCTAAGAATTTAGAAGTTACAACTTCTAAACCTCCAAATGTGGTTTTTTGAGGACCTTTAGTTGTTATACTAATAATACCACCTGTAGCATCGCCGTATTGAGCAGGTAAACCTCCGGTTATAACGCTTACTTGTTCTAATGCAGATTTTGGAACTGAGTTAGAACCTCTAACTTTCATACCATCAATATAATATACTGTAGATTCGGAACGAGAACCTCTAATACTAGATACAGCACCGTCTTCAGAAAAAACTCCACCAACTGTAGATGCAACCGATTCGGCTGAACGACCGGGCATTTTTGCTATTTGTTCAGATGTAACAGTTCCTCCAGATTGGGTTTGGTCTTTGTCTATTAATGGAACTTTATAGCTCACAACTTCAACTTCGGCTAATATTTCGGCAGAAGAGCTAAGTTTAAAATCTTGGAAAGTAATACTTCCTGCTTTTACCCTTAAGCCTGTTATTTGTAAGGCTTTATAGCCAACATACGATGCTTTAACATCGTAAACTCCTGCTGGAATTGGTTTTATGGTAAATTTACCGTCAAAGTCGGTCATGCCGCCGGTAACAATTTTTCCGCCTTGAATTAAACTAATATTGGCAAAAGGTATAGCTTCACCATTATCTTTATCTAAAATACTTCCTTTTAATTCTCCAGACTGTGCAATTGTCGCTAAAGAGAAAAATGACAAAAACACATATAACAAAGTCTTTTTAAGCATCATACAGTACTATTTTTATTAAAAATTCATATTAAATTAACAAAATTTAACAGCCTGTAAATATAATCAAAACTTATTGTTTACAAAAAGAAATTTGAAAAAAGTGTTGTGCATAATGAGTAATATTTAAAAAATGCATGTAAAGTCTTGATTAATAGATGTTAATTTTCAAAAAAAAATATTTTGTTTTTTGCAATACAATAAATTATTATAAGCAATGTTTTTTAAAAATATCTTTACCTTTGAAGTCGATTAAAAATGAAAAATATATTATACATATCAATTTTGCTTATTCTTATTTTTGCATCTTGTAAAAAAGAAAAAATATATACAAGTAGCGATGCAAAATTAGTTTTTTCGCACGATACCGTTTTTTTTGATACTTTGTTTTCAAATATTGGTTCGGCTACAAAACAAATAAAAATATATAATAGAAACCATGGAACGGTTAATATTTCAGCTATTAGATTAGCTGGTGGCGAAAATTCAAATTTTAGACTAAATATTAATGGTGTTAGTACTAACAAATTAAACGATGTTGAACTTGAAGAGAACGATAGTTTATACATTTTTATTGAAGTAACAATAGACCCAAACAATGATAATTTGCCATATATTGTTCAAGATTCTATAGTTTTTGAAGTAAACGGAAATGTACAAGATTTAGATTTAATTTCGTGGGGACAAAATGCAAATTATATTGATGGTAGATATAATTCGGCAATTATAGGAGATACAACTTGGACAAACAATAAACCATTTCTTATTTATAATTCTATGATGGTAGATTCCGGAAAAACACTAATAATTGAAGATGGAACGCAAATATTTTTGCACAAAAATTCAAATATTTATGTTTTGGGAACGCTTATTATTAATGGAACAAAGCAAAATCCGGTAATAATTAAAGGCGATAGGTTAGATAATGATTACGACGATATGCCCGGACAATGGGGGCGATTAGTTTTTATTAATCCCAGTAAAAATAATGTGATAAATTATGCCGAAATAAAAGGTGGGGTTATAGGAGTTCAGGTTGGAGGAAATATAGAAAGCTCGGAACAGCCCGATTTAAAATTAAGTAACACAAAAGTAGAACACATGAACTATGCGGGCTTATACACTATTGGCTCAAAAGTAATAGTGTCGAATTGTGTTTTTGCCGATGCCGGTTATTATGCTGTAGCTTTGTTAATGGGGGGCGAATATGAATTTTACCACACAACAATTTCAAATTATTGGAATTTTTCAACTCGTACAGAGCCATCGCTAATTATTACAAATAATTTAGTTTCAGATAATATTATGTATGTGAAAAATTTAACAAACGCATATTTTGGAAATTGTATAATATACGGAAGTTTGCAAACCGAATTAGGATTTAGTAACGACCCTTCGGGAACTTTTGTTTACAAATTTGAAAATTGCATTTTAAAGGCAGGGGCAGAGTTAAATACATCTGATGTTAATAATTATTTAAATGTTTGGAAAGATAAAAATCCTAAATTTGTGAGCATTGAAAAATATAATTGGCAATTAGATACACTATCTCAGGCAATAAATATGGGAAGTTTAGATATAATAAATAATTATATTTATTCGCCAAGTATAATATATGATTTAAACGAACAAAATAGAACATCTTATGGTTTACCAGATTTGGGTGCTTATGAAAGAGTTGAGTAAAAAAATAATTTTTGCTACTATAACTAGTTTTTTATTATTGTCGTGTGCAATAAATAAAGAAGAAAAAAAAGAAATTGAAAAAAGAGGCGATTTTAGAGTAATGTTTTACAATGCCGAAAACTTTTTCGATACAAAACACGATAGTTTAAAAAACGATTACGAATTTTTGCCTGATGGGAAAAAATTTTGGGACAACAGAAAATTATACGAAAAAATAAATAATCTGTCGAAAGTTATCACAGCAGTTGGTCAATGGGAGCAACCCGAACTTGTCGGAATGTGCGAAATTGAAAATCAAAACGTTTTAGAAATGTTAGTAAGCAACTCTCCAATTTTTAAAACACACTATAAAATAGTGCATAAAGAATCACCCGACCATAGAGGGATAGACGTAGCCCTTTTATACAGAAAAGAACGATTTACACCAATTAAATTCGAAACATTTGAAATTAAAATGCCATTTAGTCCAAGCACAAAAACAAGAGATTTACTATACGTAAAAGGTTTAGTTTTGGGAAAAGATACGCTTCACGTTTTTGTTAATCACTGGCCCTCGCGTTGGGGCGGTCAGCTTGAGTCGGAAGCAAAACGAGTTTTTGTAGCTCAAAAATTAAAAAGTATTACAGATTCAATTTTTAAATTAAATAACAAGGCTAATATTTTAATTATGGGCGATTTTAACGACGAGCCAGAAAATATTAGCATTAAAAACTATTTAAGAGCCGGATTGGAAGAGCAAACACCTGCAAACGACACATCGCTATACAATTTAACAGCCATTTTGCACAAAAAAACAGGACAAGGAACACATAAATATCAAGGAACATGGGGCGTTTTAGACCAAATGATTGTTAGTGGGGCTTTGTTAAATAAACAAAATAAAATATATACAAGCTATAACAATTCGCATATTTATATAGCACCTTTTTTGCTTGAACCAGACTTGAAATATACTGGCGAACAAGTAAAAAGGACATATATTGGATATTCATACCACGGTGGTTTTAGCGACCATTTACCAGTTTATACAGATTTTTTTATTAATTCGTCAAATGAAAAAAATTAATTTTTTTAACTTTAACAATTAAAAAATATATTATGAAGATGAAAATTACAATTTTTATGATATTGCTTTTTGTTATAAATGCAAAAGCAATAGACTACACAAAAGCCATAGTGGCAGCAGAAAAAACAAACGAATATTTGCCCTTGTTGAAAGACAAAAAAATTGCAGTGGTCGGAAACCAAACCTCTATGATAAAAAATACACATTTAGTAGATAGTTTAATATCACTAAAAATAAATGTGGTTAAAATTTTTTCGCCAGAACATGGTTTTAGAGGGATTGCCGATGCTGGAGAAACAATAAAAAGTGGAATAGACACAAAAACAGGTTTGCCCGTAGTTTCACTTTATGGAAACCATAAAAACCCAACAGCCGAAGATTTAAAAAATATTGATATTGTACTGTTTGATATTCAAGATGTTGGAGTTAGATTTTACACCTATATATCTACACTTCAGTATGTTATGGAGGCGTGTGCCGAAAACAATGTAGAAATACTAATATTAGACAGACCAAATCCAAACGGATTTTATGTTGATGGTCCTGTTTTGAAACCAAAATTTAAATCTTTTATAGGAATGCAACCAATACCAATTGTTCACGGAATGACAATAGCCGAGTATGCAAAAATGATTAACGAGGAAGGTTGGTTAAAAGATGGCAAAAAATGTAAATTAACTTATGTAACTTGCGATAATTGGGATCATACAAAATTTTATGAATTACCAGTAAAACCATCGCCAAACTTGCCAAATATGGTGGCAGTGTTTTATTATCCAACAATTGGACTCTTAGAAGGAACTGTAATGAGTGTTGGAAGAGGAACTGAAGCACCATTTCAATTTGTTGGACACCCCGACTTAATGGACGGCTACGTAGAATTTACACCTAAAAGTATGGACGGTGCAAAAAAGCCAAAATTTGAAGGCGTAAAATGTAAAGGCTACGACGCACGAGACAATGGAATAGATTATATTGTAGAAAAAAAAGGAATAGGCTTACCTTGCTTGGTTAAAGCTTATGCTGGAATGAGTAATACTGACGATTATTTTACAAACAGTTTCGATTTGCTTGCAGGAAATTCCGAATTAAAAGAGCAAATTAAATTTAGAATGCAGGAAAATGAAGTTAGAAAAACTTGGGAAAACGATATAAATGCATTTAAATTAATTAGAGCTAAATATTTGTTGTACAAAGATTTTGAGTAAATAGAAAAATGAATTTTTATTTTTGTTTGAAAAATAAATGTTCGTTAATTACAATTAAATGTTTATTTATATTTTCTTGAAATTCGGAAGGTAATTTTCCATTAATATTTTCATAATATTTTTTTGCGTTTTTATAATCATTTAAAGCAAAGTAACTTTCTGCAATGTAGTAATCATACCAATAATCTTTTTGGTAGTAGTTTTTCATTATTTTGCTATATTCTATAGCTTTTTCATATTGTTTATTTGAAAAATAATTGATTGCTAAATTGTTTTGAATAGACTTCATAACAATTTTATCGGGCTGAATTAATTTTAGGGCTTCCTCAATATAATGAACTGCTATATCGTATTGTTTTAAATTATAATAAGACATTCCTAAATATTGATTTGTTTTATAGTTGGAAGAGTCGATATTATATGATTTTATAAAGAACTTATTTGCTATATCGTATTTTTCAATTTGTAGATAACATACTCCTAATTTAAAAATTATTTCGTTATCTGTAGTATCGTTATTATACAAGTATAAAAAGTCTGGTAAAGCTCTAAAATAATGGACTCTATTATAGTTAGTGTTAGCTCTTTGTTTTAAATAACTAATGTTTTCAGGGTCAATTTTAAGAGCTTTATTTATGTAGTACAACGATGTATCCCAATTGCGGAAAGCATCATGTATTTTTGCCAGCCAATTGTACGAGTCGCTATATGTAGAATCATATTTTATTGATTTTTCAAGGTGTTTAATCGCATATTTATTTTGTTTTAATTTTATATAAGTTTTACCAATCATATTGTTGTACGCAGCACTTGTAGAATCAATTTGTAAAAGTTTTTTATTGTAATTTAATAATGTATTGTTGTTATTAGTCGATTTTGCAATATTTATTGCGAGCAATATGTATTTCTTATTTAAACTATCACTTGCTATTAGTTTTTTTGTGATAATTTCTGATTCAGCAATTTTATCATATTTATAAAGATTATTTGCTTTAGAATATAAAATTTCATTATTTGATGGAAATAATGTTTCAGCATTTTTTAAAATATTAAGTGCGTTTAGGTATTCGAAATTAGAACTGTATGATTTTGCAATTAAAATATAATCATTAGCTGTTGCCGCTTTGTTTACAATAAGTGCATTGCCTATTGTTATTGCTTTATCGTAATTTGAATTATAAAAATAGTATTTTAAACTATCGGATTGAGCGTTTAAATTTAGGAAGAATAAAATAATAAAAAATGAAGCGATATGTTTATTCATAATTGATTTTGTAAATGACAAGCACTTTTAACAATTTTTATACCAATTTTTTATATGTTTGGTTTTGCGTGAAATAGATTTAATCATATATAAAGATGCATTAATCATTTATTACAGTTAATAAAATGTTAATACAATTAAGTAATTTATAAAGATAAAAAATGCTCTTTATTTATCTTTACAAAAAAAACAAAAATGGATAGTAAAAAAATTAAATCTGCTTTAATATCAGTTTATCATAAAGACGGACTTGATGATATTATAAAAAAACTTAATAATTTGGGTGTTAAAATTTATTCTACAGGAGGAACTCAAAGTTTTATAGAAAGTTTAGGTATTAAAGTAAATGCTGTTGAGGATTTAACAAGTTATCCTTCAATACTTGGCGGAAGAGTAAAAACTTTACACCCAAAAGTTTTTGGTGGAATTTTAACCCGAAGAGACAACGATTCTGATAAAAAACAATTGTCTGAATATCAAATACCTGAAATAGACTTAGTTATTGTAGATTTGTATCCGTTTGAAGATACTGTTAAATCGGGTGCAAGCAAACAAGAAATTATAGAAAAAATTGATATTGGAGGAATATCATTAATAAGAGCAGCAGCAAAAAACTTTAACGATGTTATTGTTGTTCCATCAAAAAATGAATATTTGCCATTATTAAATTTATTGAATGAAAAAAATGGAGAAAGTAATATAGAAGATAGAATGCAATTTGCCGCCACTGCATTTAATATATCATCAAATTACGATACTGCAATTTTTAAATATTTTAATAAAACAACTAAAATATCAGCTTTTAAAGAAAGTGTATTAAAATCGAACACTCTTCGATATGGCGAAAATCCGCATCAAAAAGGAATGTTCTACGGCGAATTAGGAGAACTATTTGAGCAAATTCACGGAAAAGAAATTTCGTACAATAATTTACTCGATATTGATGCCGCAGTAAATATGATTAGAGAGTTTAGCGAAACAACTTTTGTTATAATGAAACACAATAACGCTTGTGGATTAGCATCGAGAAAAGACAAAATACAAGCTTGGAAAGATGCTTTAGCTGGCGATCCGGTATCGGCTTTTGGCGGAGTTATTATCACTAATGTGGAAATAGACAAAGAGTTAGCTGCCGAAATGAATAGCTTATTTATGGAAGTTTGTATGGCTCCATCGTTTACAAACGAAGCCTTAGAAATATTAAAAACTAAGAAAAATAGAATAATTTTAGTTGTTAAAAATTTTGAATTGCCAAACTATAATTTCAGAACTGCATTGAATGGTGTTCTTTGTCAAGAAAAAGATTTAAAAATCGAAACAACAGACGATTTAAAAACAGTAACAAAAAAATCTCCAACAAAATTGGAAATAGACGATTTGCTATTTGCAAATAAAATAGTGAAACACACTAAATCTAACACAATAGTACTTGCAAAAAATGGACAATTAATAGCCAGCGGAACAGGGCAAACTTCTAGAATTGACGCACTTAAACAAGCTATTGATAAAGCAAAAACATTTGGGTTCGATTTAAATGGTGCTGTAATGTCGTCTGACGCATTTTTTCCTTTTGGCGATTCCGTTGAAATTGCTCACAAAGCAGGAATTAATGCTGTAATACAGCCCGGAGGTTCTGTTAGAGACAACGAAAGTATTGAATATTGCGATAATAATAATATGTCGATGGTGTTTACAGGTATTAGACATTTTAAGCATTAAAAATTAGCATTTTTATAATATGATAAAATAAAAGAGGGAGCTATTAGCTCCCTCTTTTTATTCAGTATAATTTTGCTGAGTTTATTTTCCTTCAACAATATTCATTTCGTCAATTAAATTTTTAGCACCGCCAAGTTTTTCAATGATAAATAAAGTATATCTAACATCAACATTAATACATTTTTGGAGTTCTTTTTCAAAAACAATGTCACCACTCATAGCTTCCCAGTTTCCATCGAAAGCAGTACCAACAAGTTCTCCGTTGCCGTTTATAACAGGGCTTCCAGAGTTTCCTCCAGTAATATCGTTATTTGTTGTAAAAGCAACATGCATTGTGCCATCTTTATCGGCATATCTGCCATAATCTTTAGCTAAAATAAGCTCTTTTAACTTAACAGGAACTTCAAATTCATCGCTTGTTGGGTCTTCTTTTTCAATAATGCCTTTTGTAGTTGTAAAGCAATCGTACTTAATAGCATCGGCAGGTTGGTAATTTCCAACATTTCCGTAAGTTAAACGAATTGTAGAATTAGCATCGGGGTAGAATAATTTGTCTGATTGCATTTCCATTAAAGCTGCTTCAAACAAACGATTTCCTTTTTTAAAATCTTCAGTAGTTCCACCGCCAAGTTTAAAATAAGTATCTATTGTTTCTTGCATTAATAAATAAGCCAAATCTTTATCTAAAGCTTTTTTAGTTGGATTTTGCATAAATTTGTTGAAGTTTTCTTCCGAAGCAAATACTGATTTTAAATAAACATCATCAGCAAATTTTTTGAAATCGCCTTTGTATTTTGCAGCAACTACATCTTTAAATATAGGTAATTGATATTCGGCAGGAACATCTTTTGAATACATTTCTAATAAGGCTGAAAATATTTTTTTGTCGGTTGGCAAATCATAATCTTTCCAGTATTCTTTAGAAGCTTCTAAAGTTGATGCACTTTGCTTTTTTATTAACTCTTCATTGTCTTTTGGATTGTCTAATAAACCGGCAAATTGACGTAATTGCATAGGGAAAAGAATTATTTCCGGACCTTGAATAAGTGCCTCAAGTAAATAAGTATAAGCTAATTGCTTTTGTGTGTTACTTTCAAAATATTTCTCAATTAGTGGAAGTGCTTCTCCATATTTAGTTTTTCTATCGGCGTTTTCATTTATCCAAGCTTGAAGATTGTCTTCTAAAGCTTTTTTCTTTTCATATATGTGAAGACGTTTTAAACCTCTAGATTGTCCTTGAAAGTATTTCCAGTAATTAGCAGTTTGAGCATATTTTGAAGCATATTGAATACGAATTTTATCACTAATATTCATTCCTTCTTTCATTAAACGCAATTTTTCAGTTCTAATTTTAACTGTAGATGGGTTCGATATTTCTAAAGCTTCTTTAACTCCGTACGATGTTAAAAATCTTTCGGTACTTCCAGGAAATCCCATTACCATTGTAAAGTCGTCTTTTTCAACGCCTTTAATTGAAACAGGAAGGCTATGTACAGGAGTGTAAGGAACGTTATCTTTATTATATTTTTCGGGTTTATTTTCTTTATTAGCATAAATTCTAAACATAGAAAAATCACCAGTATGACGAGGCCACATCCAATTGTCGGTATCTCCGCCAAATTTACCTACTGATGATGGTGGTGCACCAACTAAACGAATATCTTTAAAAGTTTCATATTTGAATAAAAAGTATTGATTTCCAGCAAACATATTTTTTACATCAACACCATATTCAGAATCTTTTTTGGCTTCTTTAATAATGTTTTTAATGTTTGTAGAAATTAGCTCATCTCTGTTTTCTTCTGTTAAATCAGCTGTAACGCCTTCTAAAACTTTGGCAGATACATCTTCCATACTAACTAACCTAGTCATTACCATACCACTTGCAGGTAGTTCTTGGTCGTGGTTTAATGCCCAAAATCCATTTTTTAAATAATCGTGCTCAACAGAACTATGAGCTTGAATTTGCCCAAAACCGCAGTGATGATTTGTTAAAACCAATCCTTTGCTTGAAATAATTTCGCCTGTGCAAAAAAATCCAAATGGGTGGTCTTCATTACCCAATCCAATTATAGCATCTTTTAAACTAGCGTGGTTAACATTATAAATGTCTTCAGGTGTTAATTTTAAACCCTGTTCTTTCATTTGTTGGTAGTTTTTACCAATTAACGAAAGTAACCACATTCCCTCATCGGCTTTAACATTCGATGTTAAAACAAACAACAAAGAAAATAAAACAACAATACTTTTCTTAATCATTTTTATAAATTTAAATTATATTTTTTTGCAAAAAAAGTTAAATAAAACCTTATTTACAATTTTATTTCACGAAACACTAAGACGAACTCCATATTTAGTTAGTTACAAAAATAATAATAAATTTTTAAGCAGATAAAAAACAACTAAAAATGAGCAATAGCCGAAAAAAAAACTTTTCAAAGAAAAGCAAAAACTTCTATAAATTGATAATAACTAAATTAATTTAAAAAAATAATTAACAAAGTGTTGTTTATAAAAAAAAAAATTCTACTTTTGCAAGCCAATTTAAAAAGATTTTTGATATTTAAATAATAATGTATGCCAACAATACAGCAATTAGTTAGAAAAGGTAGGAAGGAAATGCAGGATAAAAGTGGTTCTCCGGCATTAGAAGCTTGTCCACAGAGGAGAGGGGTTTGTGTTCGTGTCTATACAACAACACCAAAAAAACCAAACTCTGCAATGAGGAAAGTAGCGAGAGTGAGACTAACAAATGGTAAAGAGGTTAATGCCTACATACCCGGAGAAGGTCATAATTTGCAAGAACACTCAATTGTGTTAATAAGAGGTGGTAGAGTTAAAGATTTACCTGGAGTAAGATATCATATTGTTCGTGGTGCTTTAGATACATCAGGAGTTAATGGTAGAACACAAAGAAGATCAAAATACGGTACAAAACGTCCAAAAAATAAAGTAACTAAGTAATGAGAAAGTCTAAACCAAAAAAGAGGATTATATTACCAGATCCTAAATTTAATGACGTATTAGTAACACAGTTTGTTAATAATATGATGTTACAGGGTAAAAAAAACATTTCTTTAGCAATATTTTATGATGCATTAGAAATTATTGAAAAAAGAAACAAAGATGTTGAAGTTACTCCATTGCAATATTGGAAAAAAGCATTACAAAATGTAACTCCTGCAGTAGAAGTTAAAAGTCGTAGAATTGGAGGAGCAACATTTCAAGTTCCAAACGAAGTAAGAAGCGACAGAAAAATAACATTAGCAATGAAATTTTTAATTACCTTTGCCAGAAAAAGAACAGGCAAGCCAATGGCTGATAAATTAGCCGACGAAATTATGGCAGCTTACAAAGAAGAAGGTGGAGCTTATAAGAGAAAAGAAGATATGCACAGAATGGCTGAAGCAAATAAAGCATTTTCACATTTCAGATTTTAAAATAGCCGGAGCAGAGAGATAGAATGGGTAAAGATTTAAAAAATACAAGAAATATTGGTATAATGGCACACATTGACGCAGGTAAAACTACAGTTACCGAGCGAATATTGTTTTATACCGGATTAACACATAAAATAGGAGAAGTTCACGATGGTGCTGCCACAATGGATTGGATGGAGCAAGAGCAAGAACGTGGAATCACTATCACTTCAGCCGCAACCACAACTTTTTGGACATACAAAGGCATTGAACACAAAATAAATATAATTGACACACCAGGTCACGTTGATTTTACCGTTGAAGTTGAACGTTCTTTAAGGATTCTTGATGGTGCAGTTGCTCTTTTTTGTGCAGTAGGCGGAGTAGAACCTCAATCAGAAACTGTTTGGAGACAAGCCGATAAATATAAAGTGCCAAGAATTGCATTTGTTAATAAAATGGATAGAACTGGTGCCGATTTTTTTAGTGTTGTAGACCAAATAAAAAATAGACTTAAAGCAAATCCAATTCCAATTCAAATACCTATTGGTAAAGAAGAAAAATTTATTGGAGTTGTAGATTTAATTCAAAATAAAGCAATAGTTTGGAAAGACGACGATAAAACAGGAAGTTCTTTTGATTACGTTCAAATTCCAGAAGATTTAGTTAGTATTGTTTCAGAATGGAGAGAAAAATTAGTTGAAAAAATAGCAGAATCAAACGACGAGTTGATGGAACGTTATTTTGAAGACCCAAATTCAATTACCCCAGAAGAACTTATTGAAGCTACACGTCAAGCAGTTATAGATGGTTCATTTATACCTGTAATGTGTGGTTCTGCCTTTAAAAATAAAGGAGTTCAAAATTTATTAGATGCAGTAGCATCATTAATGCCAAGTCCATTAGACATAGATGCTATAGAAGGTGTTAATCCAGAAACTGAAAACGCAGAAACAAGAAAACCATCAGACGACGAACCTTTAACTGCATTAGCATTTAAAATTGCAACCGACCCTTTTGTTGGACGTTTAGCATACATAAGAGTTTATTCAGGAATTTTACATTCTGGTTCTCAAGTATTAAATAACAGAACAGGTAAAAAAGAAAGAATATCACGTCTATATCAAATGCACGCAAATAAGCAAAATCCAAAAGAAGAAATTGGTGCTGGCGATATTTGTGCTGCTGTTGGTTTTAAAGATATTAGAACAGGTGATACACTTACAATTGAAAATAAACCATTGGTTTTAGAATCAATGACATTCCCAGATCCAGTTATTGGAATATCAATTGAACCCGTAACACAAAAAGACTTAGATAAATTAGGAATAGCATTAGGCAAATTAGCCGAAGAAGATCCTACTTTTAAAGTTAAAACAGATGAAAATTCTGGACAAACAATTATTAGTGGAATGGGGGAATTACACCTTGAAATTATCGTTGATAGATTGAAACGTGAATTTAAAGTTGATTGCAACCAAGGACAGCCTCAAGTTAACTACAAAGAAGCAATTACAACTTCAGTAAACCATAGAGAAGTATTTAAAAAACAAAGTGGTGGTAGAGGAAAATTTGCCGATATAGTTGTTAAAATTGAACCTGCAGACGAAGGTAAATCAGGATTAGAATTTATAAACGCAATAAAAGGAGGAAATGTTCCTAAAGAATATATCCCATCAATAGAAAAAGGATTTAAATCTGCAATGGTAAACGGTCCTTTAGCAAACTATGAATTAGATAGCTTAAAAGTTACATTAGAAGATGGATCATACCATGCAGTAGATTCTGACCAATTATCATTTGAAATTTGTGCAAGACAGGCATTTAAAGCGGCAGCTAAAAAAGCAAACCCACAAATTTTAGAACCTATTATGAAAGTTGAAGTAGTTACACCCGAAGAGTATATGGGCGATGTAATTGGAGATTTCAACAGAAGACGTGGACAAATTGAAGGAATGGAAGATAGAGGCGGTGCAAAAGTTGTTAAAGCAAAAGTTCCACTATCAGAACAATTCGGATACGTAACAACATTAAGAACTATAACATCAGGAAGAGCAACTTCAACAATGGAGTTCTCGCATTACGCACCTGTAAATAGCACTTTAGAAAAACAAATTATTGAAGGTAAAGCTTAAACGGAGATAATATAATGAGCCAAAAAATTAGAATAAAATTAAAATCGTACGATCACAATTTAGTTGATAAATCATCTGAAAAGATCGCAAAAACAGTTAAACAAACTGGAGCAATTGTTAGTGGACCAATTCCATTGCCAACGCACAAAAGAATTTTTACTGTTTTAAGAGCAACATTTGTAAATAAAAAATCACGCGAACAGTTCTTATTAGCATCACACAAAAGGTTATTGGACATTTATGGGTCAACACCTAAAACAATAGATGCACTGATGAAATTAGAATTGCCAAGTGGTGTAGAAGTAGAAATAAAAGTATAATTTTATATAATGCCAGGATTAATAGGAAAAAAAGTCGGAATGACTTCAGTTTACAGTGTTGAGGGGAAAAATATTCCATGCACTGTTTTAGAGGTTGGACCTTGTGTTGTTACACAAGTAAAAACCTTTGAAAAAGATGGCTATAATGCTCTGCAAATCGGTTATGGTGAGAAAAAAGAAAAGCACACCGTAAACGCTTTAAGAGGGCACTTTAAAAAATCAGGTACAACTCCAAAAAAAGTTTTAGCTGAATTTGCAGATTACAAAAACGATTGGAAACTTGGAGATTCAATAACAATTGATATCTTTAAAGATGATAAATTTGTAGATGTTATAGGGACTTCTAAAGGAAAAGGATTCCAAGGAGTTGTTAAACGTCACGGATTTTCAGGGGTAAACGATGCTACACACGGTCAACATAACCGTTTAAGAGCACCAGGATCACTAGGAGCATCATCAGACCCTAGTCGCGTATTTAAAGGAATGAGAATGGCTGGTAGAACTGGCGGAGATAGAGTTAAAGCATTAAACCTTTCAATAATTAGGGTTGATGAAGAAAAAAATCTCATAATAGTTAAAGGTTCTGTTCCAGGTCACAAAGGTTCATATATAATTGTTCAGAAATAATGAAAGTAAAAGTATTAAATATAGAAGGTAAAGATACCGGTAAAAGTATTGAATTAAATGATTCAATATTTGGTATAGAGCCTAATGAACATGCTGTTTATCTTGACGTTAAACAATATATGGCTAATAAGCGACAAGGAACGCATAAATCTAAAGAAAGAGCTGAAATTGCTAAAAGTACAAGAAAAGTAAAGAAACAAAAAGGAACAGGAACAGCACGTATGGGAAGTTTAAAATCGCCTGTATTACGTGGAGGGGGTAGAGTTTTTGGACCAAAACCAAGAGATTATTCATTTAAATTGAATAAAAAACTTAAGGTTTTAGCTCGTAAATCAGCATTTTCTTATAAAGCAATTAACGAAAACATACTTGTGTTGGAAGATTTTACTTTTGATACACCTAAAACAAAAAGTATTATTAACTTGCAAAAAAATCTAGAAGTAAACAATAAAAAGTCTTTATTAGTACTATCAGGATTAGATAATAATATATATATGTCTGCTAGAAATTTAAGCGGATTTGAAGTAATGGTAGTTTCAGAACTAAATACTTATGCTGTTACAAATGCAAATAAACTTGTATTTGTTGAAAGTGCTGTTAGTCAATTAAATAACATGTTTAGTAATTAGGAGGATTTGTGATGGAGATTTTAATAAAACCAATTGTAACTGAAAAGTTTACTGAACAAGCAGAAAGTTTGAATAGATATGCATTTGTTGTTGATAAAAGAGCAAATAAAATTCAAATAAAAAGTGCTGTACAACAACTTTACAGTGTAAACGTTGCAGAAGTAAACACAATGGTTTACGGTGGCAAAAAAAAGAGTAGAAATACTAAAGCCGGAGTAATATCTGGAAGAACAAGTTCTTACAAAAAAGCTATTATAACTTTAGCTAAAGGAGAAGTAATTGATTTTTATAGCAATATATAATTAAGAGATGGGAGTAAGAAAACTAAAACCGGTAACACCCGGTACAAGACATAAGATTATAGGTACATACGACGATATCACTACAAACGTACCTGAAAAATCCCTAACTGTTGGAATTACTAAATCAGGAGGACGTAACAATGTTGGAAAAATGACCGTACGTGATATTGGCGGTGGACACAAACGTAGCTACAGAACTATTGATTTTAAAAGAGCAAAAGATGGAATGACAGCTTTTGTTAAAACTATAGAATACGATCCAAATAGAACTGCTCGTATAGCCTTAGTTTCTTACGAAGACGGTGAGAAAAGATACATTATTGCTCCAAATGGATTAAAAGTTGGACAAAAACTAATGTCAGGAAAAGGTGCAGAACCAGAAATAGGAAATACACTATTTTTATCGGACATACCATTAGGAACAGTTGTACATAACATTGAGTTAAGACCAGGTAACGGAGCTGTAATGGCTAGAAGTGCAGGCTCTTACGCATCATTAGTTTCAAGAGATGGAAAATACGCAATTTTAAAATTGCCATCAGGAGAAATTAGAAAAGTACTTACAATTTGTAGAGCTACAATTGGAACTGTGTCAAACATAGACCACTCACTTGAAAAATCAGGAAAAGCAGGTCGAACACGTTGGCAAGGAAGAAGACCTCATGTTAGAGGTGTTGTTATGAACCCAGTAGACCATCCTATGGGCGGAGGTGAAGGAAGACAGTCCGGAGGACATCCTAGATCAAGAAAAGGATTGCCTGCAAAAGGATATAGAACAAGAGATATAAACAAAGCTTCAGCTAAGCTTATTGTTGAACGTAGGAAAAAATAAAAAGGTATGAGTAGATCGTTAAAAAAAGGACCTTTTGTAGATTACAAAGTAGAGAAAAGAGTACTTGAAATGAATGAGTTGGGTAAAAAAACTGTTGTTAAAACTTGGTCTCGTAGATCAATGATTACTCCAGATTTTGTAGGTCATACACTAGCTGTTCACAATGGAAATAAATTTATACCAGTTTATGTAACTGAAAATATGGTTGGACACAAATTAGGTGAATTTTCTCCAACAAGAACTTTCAAAGGGCACGCAGGTAGTAAAAAGAAAAAATAAAAGGTAGATTGAGATGGGAGCAAGAAAGAGAAATACAGCTAATAGCAAAAAAGAAGAAAAAAAGATAACTTATTTAGCAAAACTAAATAATTGTCCAACATCTCCTAGAAAAATGAGACTAGTAGCTGACCAAATTAGAGGTGTAGAGGTTAACAGAGCCTTAGACATACTACATTTTAGTCCAAAAGAAGCTTCAAGACGACTTGAAAAACTTCTTAAATCTGCTGTGTCAAACTGGCAACAAAAAAATGAAGGCATTAGATTAGAAGATAGCCAATTATTTGTTAAAAGTGTTTTTGTAGATTCAGGAAAAGTTCTTAAAAGAATTCAGCCAGCTCCACAAGGTAGAGCTCATAGAATACAAAAAAGATCTAATCACGTAACATTAATAATTGACAGTTTAACCAAAAATACAGAAGCGTAATATGGGACAGAAAGTAAATCCTATAAGTAATAGACTTGGATTCATTAAAGGATGGGACTCTAATTGGTATGGTGGAAATAATTATGCTGAAAAAATTCTTGAAGATAATAAAATAAGAAAATACTTGAGAGTTCGCTTAGCAAAAGCAAGTATATCTAAAATAGTTATAGAAAGAACATTAAAGGTAATTACTGTAACTGTTAATACAGCACGACCAGGAATCATTATAGGAAAAGGCGGACAAGAAGTCGACAAAATAAAAGAAGAACTAAAGAAAATAACTAAAAAGGAAGTTCAAATAAATATTTATGAAATTAAACGACCTGAATTAGATGCAAATTTAGTTGCTAGCAATGTTGCACACCAACTTGAAGGTAGAATAGCTTTTAGAAGAGCCATAAAAATGGCAATAGCATCTACAATGAGAATGGGAGCAGAAGGAATAAAAATTCAAATATCAGGAAGATTAAATGGAGCCGAAATGGCACGAACAGAAATATATAAAGAAGGACGTATCCCTCTACATACACTTCGTGCAGACATAGACTACCATCTTGCTGAAGCATTAACAAAAACTGGTCTTTTGGGCATTAAAGTTTGGATTTTTAAAGGTGAAGTTTTTGGAAAACGAGATTTATCTCCAAATTTTGGACAAAAAGTTAAAACAACTTCTAACTCACAAAATACAGGAAATAATAACAGCAATGCTCCAAGAAAAAATAATTTTAAAAAACGTAAAAATTAATTTAATACTTTAAAAGATGTTACAGCCGAAAAAGACGAAGTTTCGAAGAATGCAGAAGGGCAAAATGAAAGGTAATGCCCAAAGAGGTAACCAATTGGCTTTTGGATCATTTGGTATTAAAACACTAGAAGAAAAGTGGATTACAGGACGACAAATTGAAGCAGCTCGACAAGCGGTTACCCGTTATATGAAGAGAGAAGGTCAAATTTGGATAAGAATATTTCCTGATAAACCTATAACTAAAAAACCTGCAGAGGTAAGAATGGGTAAAGGTAAAGGAGCCCCAGAAGGATTCGTTGCACCTGTTAACCCAGGAAGAGTTTTAATTGAAGCAGAAGGAGTACCTTTGCACATAGCTAGAGAAGCTTTGCGATTAGCTGCTCAAAAACTTCCAGTTAAAACTAAGTTCATGATAAGACGTGATTTCGTAGAATAGATAAAATTTGTTTGAAATGAAAAATGCAGAAATTAAGGAGTTAAGCACTCCTGATATCTTAGAGAGAATAGAAGGGGAGAAGTCTTTATTATTAAAACAAAGATTAAATCACGCAGTGTCGCCTCTTGATAATCCTCATAAAATGACGGATACAAAGAAAAATATTGCTCGCTTAAATACAGAATTAAGGAGTAGACAATTGACTGATGCAAAAAAACAGTAGAGAAATGGAAGAAAATACTAGAAATCTTCGTAAAGAACGTATAGGTATTGTTGTAAGCGATAAAATGGAAAAATCTATTGTTGTTGCTGTAAAAACAAAAGAAAAACACCCTATATATGGAAAATTCATCAATAAAACAAAAAAGTTTATGGCGCACGATGAAAAAAATGACGCTAATATTGGTGATACTGTGAAAATTATGGAAACTCGTCCGCTTAGTAAAAATAAGAATTGGAGAGTAGTAGAAATTCTTGAAAGGGCTAAATAAATATGATACAACAAGAATCAAGATTAGATGTGGCAGATAATAGCGGAGCAAAAGAAGTACTATGCATTCGCGTACTTGGTGGAACAGGTACAAGGTATGCTTCTTTGGGAGATAAAATTATTGTTTCTGTGAAAAAAGCACTGCCAAACACTGACGTGAAAAAAGGATCAGTGCAAACAGCCGTTATAGTTCGTACAAAAAAAGAAGTAAGAAGACCAGATGGTTCTTACATTCGTTTCGACGACAACGCTTGCGTTATTCTTAATGCAGCCGGAGAAATGAAAGGTACTCGTATTTTTGGACCTGTAGCTAGAGAGTTGAGAGATAAAAAATTTATGAAAATTGTATCCTTAGCACCTGAGGTATTATAAAAATAAAATTATGATTAGAAAATTTCATATAAAGAAAGGCGATACAGTAGTTGTTATTACTGGGGAGTACAAAGGACAAAAAGGCAAAGTTTTAGAAGTTTTGCGTGAAAAAGAACGTGCAATTGTTGAAGGAATTAATATGATTAAAAAACATACTAAACCTAACGCTAAGCACCCACAAGGGGGTATAATTGAGCAAGAAGCTACAATACATATTTCAAATCTGTTAATTGCCGACCCAAAAGATGGAAAACCATCAAAAGTGGGTAGAAAATTAAACGATAAAAATAAATTAGTTCGTTTTGCTAAAAAATCTGGGGAGGAAATAAAATAATGAGTTACATACCAACATACAGACAAAAATATAGCGATGAAATAAAATCTGCATTAATGAAGCAGTTTAACTACACTTCTGTAATGCAAGTTCCTAAATTGGAAAAAATCGTTATAAACCAAGGTATTGGTCAAGCTATTACCGACAAAAAAATGATTGATTTAGCTTTAAAAGAACTAACAGAAATATCTGGACAAAAAGCAATGTCAACATTATCTAAAAAAGATATAGCTAACTTTAAATTACGTAAAAAAGTTCCTATCGGAGTTATGGTTACTCTTAGAAAAGAAAAAATGTACGAATTTGTTGAAAGGCTTGTTGCTGTTGCAATACCACGTATTAGAGACTTTAAAGGAATTAACTACAAGTTTGACGGAAAAGGAAATTATACACTTGGAATTCAAGAACAAATTATTTTTCCTGAAATAGTACTAGATAAAGTAAATAAAATTATGGGATTACAAATTACATTTGTAACAACTGCAAATACCGACGAAGAAGGTTACGCACTGTTAAAAGAATTTGGCTTACCATTTAAAAATAATAAAAAAGAATAGTATGGCAAAAGAATCAATGGTAGCTCGAGAAGTTAAGCGTGCAAAATTAGTTGAACGCTATGCTAAAAAACGAGAAAAACTTAAAGCAGAAGGCGATTACCAAGCTTTAAGCAGATTGCCAAAAAACTCAAATCCTAACAGACTTCACAACAGATGTTCAATTACAGGAAGACCAAAAGGATACATGAGACAATTCGGTATAAGTAGAATACAATTTAGAGAAATGGCTTCAAACGGTTTAATACCCGGAATTAAAAAAGCCAGCTGGTAATAAATACTAATTAAAAAAAAGGATAAGAAATGACTGATCCAATTGCAGATTATTTAACAAGAATAAGGAATGCCGTGATGGCTCGACAAAAGGTCGTTGAAATTCCTGCATCAAATCTGAAAAAAGAAATGACCAAAGTTTTATTTGACAAAGGTTATATCTTAAATTACAAATTTGTTGATGATAAATTACAAGGCACAATAAAAATAGCCCTAAAATATCATCCAGAAACGAAAGTTTCTGCAATCAAGAAATTGATTCGTGTAAGCAAACCAGGATTAAGAAGCTATGTAGGTAAAGAAGAATTACCAAGAGTACTTAACGGTTTAGGAATTGCTATATTATCTACATCTAAAGGTGTATTTACCGATAAAGAAGCAAGAAGAGAGAATGTTGGTGGAGAAGTATTGTGCTACGTTTATTAAATTTATAGCTAATGTCACGAATAGGAAAATTACCCATAAACTTACCTCAAAACGTTACTGTTGAAATTTCAAAAGATAATGTTGTAAAGGTAAAAGGACCTCTTGGAGAACTTTCACAGAAAGTTCATCCATCAATAACTGTAGAAATAGAAAATAATCAGGTTATTGTTAAAAGAGAAAATGAAGAAAAACAAGTAAAATCTTACCACGGTTTATACAGAGCTCTTGTAAATAATATGGTATTTGGAGTATCTACAGGCTACGAAACTAAACAAGAATTTGTTGGAGTTGGATACAAAGTAGAAGCAAAAGGACAAGTTTTAGAATTTAATCTTGGATATTCTCACGCTATATATTTAGAATTACCTAAAGAAATTATAGCTGAGTCTGACTCTCCTAAGAGAGGAAATCCTACGTTAACTTTAAAAAGTCATGATAAACAACTTATTGGACAAGTAGCCGCTAAAATTAGATCGTTTAGAGCACCTGAACCATATAAAGGAAAAGGTATTAAGTTTGTTGGAGAAGAATTAAGAAGAAAAGCAGGTAAAAGCGCAGGTTCAAAATAAAAAAAATGTTTAATTATGGCATTAAGTACTAGAGAAAGAAGGCTTAGGATTAAGCGTAGAATTAGAAATAAAATTTCTGGAACAACTCAAATACCTCGTTTATCGGTATTTAGAAGTAATAAAGAGATTTATGCTCAAATAATTGATGATTTATCTGGAAAAACATTGTGTGCAGCATCATCAATAAAAATAGAGAAAAAAGGTTTAACAAAAACAGACTTATCAAAAAAAGTAGGTTTAGCAATTGCCGAAGTAGCGAAATCTCAAGGCATTGAAAATGTTGTTTTTGATAGAAACGGTTATTTATATCACGGTAGAGTTAAAGCAGTAGCAGAAGCCGCACGTGAAGGTGGAATTAAATTTTAATAATTACTATGTCTGAAATAAAGAAAATAAAAACTACCGACATTGAACTAAAAGACCGTTTGGTTGGTTTAAATCGTGTTACAAAAGTAACAAAAGGAGGTAGAACATTTAGCTTTTCTGCAATAGTTGTAGTTGGCGATGAAAATGGTGTGGTTGGAATAGGACACGGTAAAGCTAAAGAGGTTGTAACCGCAATTAGCAAAGGTGTAGAAGATGCAAAGAAAAATCTTTACAAAATTCCACTAATAAAAGGAACAATTCCTCACGAACAAGTTGCAAATTTTGGTGGATCAAAAGTGTTTATTAAGCCAGCAACAAGTGGTACAGGAGTTAAAGCTGGAGGTGCAATGCGTGCAGTATTAGAAAGTGCTGGAATTACTGATATTTTGGCAAAATCTAAAGGCTCGTCTAATCATCACAATCTTGGTAAAGCTACTATGAAAGCGTTATTAGAATTGAGAGATGCTTACACTGTAGCAAATTACAGAAATGTATCATTAGATAAAGTGTTTAACGGATAAAATATTTATTATGGGAAAATTAAAAGTTCAATTAATTAAGAGCAAAATAGGATGTACCGAACGTCAGAAAAAAACTATAGAAGCTCTTGGTTTAAACAAAATAAGTAGTTTTCGTGAACATGAAGATAACTTAGTTGTTAGAGGAATGATTAGAAAAGTTAATCATTTAGTTAAAGTAGAAGAGATTTAATAATAAAAAATTATCATGGAATTACATAACTTAAAACCTGCTGAAGGTTCTACACATAGAGAAAAAAGAATTGGACGAGGACAAGGATCTGGACACGGTGGAACATCTACTAGAGGTCATAAAGGTGCCAAGTCAAGGTCGGGATATTCAAAAAAAGTAGGTTTTGAAGGCGGTCAAATGCCTATTCAAAGACGTTTACCTAAATATGGATTTAAAAACATTAATAGAGTAGAGTACAAAGCTGTTAACATAAGCACTTTACAAACTCTTGCCGATAAACTTGGCATAAATGTTATAAATCCTCAAGTTTTAAAAGAAAATGGAATTATTTCAAGCAAAGATTTAATTAAAATTTTAGGAAACGGAGAATTAACCTCAAAATTAGAAGTAACAGCTAATAAATTTTCTAAATCTGCAGTAGAAATTATTGAAGCTAAAGGTGGAAAAGTTGTAACTTTGTAAAAAAGCAAACTGAATGAAGAAATTTTTTGAGACATTAAAAAACATTAATAAAATTGAAGAGCTAAGAGCTAGAATTTTGTTCACTCTTGGAATTTTGTTAATCTATAGATTGGGTTCATTTGTTGTTATTCCTGGTATCGACCCAACACAATTGGAGGCACTAAAAAATCAGACATCTGACGGAATATTAGGAATGTTAAATATGTTTACAGGTGGTGCATTTGCAAATGCATCAATCTTTGCATTAGGAATTATGCCTTACATTTCCGCATCTATCGTAATCCAACTATTAGGAATTGCTGTCCCATATTTCCAGAGGTTGCAAAAAGAAGGTGAAAGCGGTAGAAGTAAAATAAATCAATTAACAAGGTACTTAACAGTTATTATTTTATTACTACAAGCCCCAAGTTATATAGCAAATTTATACGCACAATTACCTCCAAGTGCTTTTATTTTATCAGGCACGTTGTTTACATTATCGTCTGTTTTAGTACTAACCGCTGGAACCATATTTGTAATGTGGTTAGGAGAAAAAATTACAGACAAAGGTATTGGAAACGGAATTTCATTAATAATTATGGTCGGCATTATTGCTCGTTTACCTTTTGCTTTGCTCGGAGAATTGGGACAAAGACTTGAAGGTCAAGGTGGTTTAGTAATGTTTTTAGTTGAAATTGTGGTTTGGTTACTTGTAATTATATTCTCTATAATGCTTGTACAAGGTACAAGAAGAATACCTGTACAATATGCTAAAAGAGTAGTTGGAAATAAACAATATGGCGGAGTAAGACAATACATTCCTTTGAAAGTGAATGCAGCAGGTGTAATGCCAATTATTTTTGCACAAGCATTAATGTTTATCCCAATTATGGTAAGCGGTTTCGCCTCAAGTGATAGTATGAGCGGTTTTGGTGCTGCATTTTCTGATATAACAGGATTTTGGTACAACCTAACATTTGGATTAATGATTGTCCTTTTTACCTATTTCTACACTGCAATTATAATTAATCCAACACAAATGGCAGACGATATGAAACGTAATGGCGGTTTTATTCCAGGCGTTAAACCGGGTAAAAAAACAGTAGAATTTTTAGACTCAATAATGTCTAAAATTACATTGCCAGGTTCAATATTTTTAGCATTGATAGCTATAATGCCAGCATTTGCAATGTTAGTTGGAGTTAATAGTCAATTTGCTCAATTTTTTGGTGGAACATCGCTATTAATTTTAGTAGGAGTTGTTCTAGACACATTACAACAAATAGAAAGCCATTTATTAATGCGTCATTACGATGGATTAATGAAAAATGGAAGAATTAAAGGTAGATCAGGTGGAGTAGCATCTGGGTTATAGATTTTAAGCGTTCTTTGAATATAATGGTATATTTAAAAACTAAAGAAGAAATAGAGTTACTAAGAAAAAGTAATTTGTTGGTTTCAAAAACAGAAGCAATGCTTGTTGAGTTTTTAAAACCAGGGGTAACAACCATTTCTTTAGATAAAAAAGCCGAAGAGTTTATTAGAGATAACGGAGGTATTCCCGGATTTCTAAACTATGGAGGTTTTCCTAATAGTTTATGCATTTCTGTTAACGATATGGTTGTTCACGGTATCCCTTCAAATTATAAATTAAAAGAAGGAGATATAGTTTCAATAGACTGTGGAGTATATATGAACGGCTTTCATGGAGATTCTGCTTATACCTTTATAATTGGAGAAATTTCTAAAGAAAAAGAAAATCTTTTAAAAGTAACAAAAGAATCTCTTTACAAAGGAATAGAACAAGCGGTTGTAGGAGCAAGAATAGGAGATATAAGCTTTGCAGTACAAAACCATGCCGAAAGCAACGGATACTCTGTTGTTAGAGAATTGGTTGGACACGGAGTTGGAAAAAACTTGCACGAAAAACCCGAAGTGCCAAATTATGGTATGAAAGGTAGAGGTATAAAAATAGAAGAAGGTTTAACAATTGCAATTGAACCAATGATTAATATGGGGAAACGAAATATATTTCAAGCCGACGATGGTTGGTCTATTTTCACAAAAGATGGTTTGCCATCAGCTCATTTTGAACATTCAATAGCAATAGTTAACGGAAAAGCCAACGTACTCTCAGATTTTACTATAATTGAAGAACAGATAAAAAAATATAAATAAACTATGGCAAAACAAGCCTCTATAGAACAAGATGGTACAATAATAGAAGCATTGTCTAACGCAATGTTTAGAGTAGAACTTAGTAATGGACACATTATTACAGCACACATCTCTGGTAAAATGAGAATGCATTACATAAAAATTTTACCTGGTGATAAAGTAAAATTAGAAATGTCGCCATACGACTTAACAAAAGGAAGAATTACATTCAGATACAAATAAAAAATAAATAAAATGAAAATTAGAACATCTGTGAAAAAAAGAACTGACGATTGCAAAATCGTTAGAAGAAAAGGAAGGGTTTATGTTATAAACAAAAAAAATCCTAAATTTAAACAACGTCAAGGATAATAAATTAAATAAATAAACGAGGAAAAATTATGGCTAGAATTGCTGGGGTTGATATTCCTGATAATAAAAGAGGTGAGATAAGTCTAACTTACATTTTTGGAATAGGTAGAGCTACTGCTCAAAAAATTTTGGATAAATCCGAGATTGACCGAAATAAAAAAGTGAAAGATTGGTCTGACGATGAATTTGCTAAAATTCGTACTGCTATTTCAGATGAATACAGAATTGAAGGAGAACTACGTTCGGAAATTCAATTAAATATTAAGCGTTTACAAGATATTGGATCTTACAGAGGTATTAGACACCGTTTAGGTTTACCTTTAAGAGGTCAAAAAACTAAAAACAACGCAAGAACGAGACGAGGTAAAAAAGTAGCAATTGCTGGAAAGAAAAAAGCAACGAAATAATAATTAATTATGGCAAAAAAGACTACTAAAAGTACTAAAAAAAGAGTAGTAAAAATAGAGGCTGTTGGACAGGCTCACATACACTCTTCTTTTAATAACATTATTATCAGTATGACCAATAATGAAGGACAAGTAATATCTTGGTCATCAGCTGGTAAAAAAGGTTTTAGAGGATCTAAAAAGAACACTCCTTATGCAGCACAAGTTGCATCGGAAGAATGTGCGAAAATAGCCTTCGACTTAGGACTAAGAAAAGTGAAAGCATACGTTAAAGGACCAGGAAATGGTCGCGAATCTGCTATACGTGCTATTGCAAACGTTGGAATTGATGTTACAGAGATTGTTGACGTTACACCATTACCACACAATGGTTGTCGTCCAGCAAAAAGACGTAGAGTTTAATAATATAAAGATTTATAAGATGGCTAGATACATAGGACCTAAAACAAGAATTGCAAGAAAATTTGGTGAAACAATATACGGACCAGATAGAAATTTTGAAAAGAAAAAATATCCTCCAGGACAACACGGATCTAACAGAAGAAAGAAAACTTCAGAATACGGTTTGCAATTGCTTGAAAAACAAAAAGCAAAATATACTTACGGACTTTTAGAACGACAGTTTTCAAACTTGTTCGATAAAGCTACCACAAGTAAAGGAAAAACAGGTGATGTTTTACTACAACTTCTTGAAAGAAGATTAGATAATGTAGTGTTCAGATTAGGTATATCTCCTACAAGAAACGGAGCAAGACAATTAGTTTCGCACAAGCATATTGTAGTTAATGGAATACTAACTAATATTCCTTCATATTCGGTAAAACCGGGAGATGTAATCAGTATAAGAGAAAAATCTAAATCACTTTTAGTTATTACCGATTCACTGTCTGGAAGAAATGCTTCAAAATACTCATGGTTAGAATGGGACTCTGCAGAAATGCAAGGCAAATTCCTTAACACACCTGATAGAGAAGATATTCCGGAAAATATTAAAGAACAACTAATAGTTGAATTATACTCTAAATAATTAAATATGGCTATATTGGCATTTCAAAAACCTGATAAGGTTTTAATGATTGAATCTTCAGAAACAAAAGGTTTATTTGAATTTAAACCTCTAGAGCCAGGTTACGGCTTAACCGTAGGTAATGCACTAAGAAGAGTTTTACTTTCTTCATTAGAAGGTTATGCTATAACTAAGGTTAAAATTGAAGGAGTTGATCACGAATTTTCAACAATAGATGGTGTTGTAGAAGATGTTTCTGAAATTATATTAAACCTAAAGCAAGTTCGTTTTAAAAGACAATTAGAAGATACAATAACCGAAAGAGTTTCAATAAATATATCTGGACAAGAAACAATTACAGCAGGCGATTTCTCACGATTTATAACAGCGTTTGAAGTACTTAACCCAGAACATATTATTTGCCATTTGGAATCTAAAACCAGAATTCACATGGAAATTGAAATAAACAAAGGTAGAGGATATGTTACAGCCGACGAAAACATTGTTGAATCTCCAGAAATTGGAATAATCCCTGTTAGTGCTATTTATACACCTATTAGAAATGTAAAATACCATACAGAAAATGTTCGTGTTGAACAACGTACCGATTTCGAAAAACTAATTATAGAAATTGAAACAGACGGCTCTATACACCCAAAAGACGCTCTAAAAGACGCTTCAAAAATTCTAATTTATCACTTTATGCTTTTCTCTGATGAAAAAATTAGCTTAGACGACGAAGAGAAAAAAGATAACGAAGAGTTTGACGAAGAAATACTACACATGCGTCAACTACTTAAAACTAAGCTTGTTGATATGGATTTATCAGTTAGAGCTCTTAATTGCCTTAAAGCTGCCGATGTTGATACTCTTGGCGACTTGGTTAGGTTTAATAAAAACGACCTATTAAAATTTAGAAATTTTGGTAAAAAATCATTGACAGAACTCGACGAACTGTTAGTTAATTACAGCCTAAATTTTGGTATGGATATTATAAAATATAAATTAGATAAAGATTAAATAGAGATGAGACACGGGAAGAAATTAAATCACTTAGGAAGGAAGCCTGCTCATAGGAAAGCTATGCTATCTAATATGGCAGCGTCTCTTATTTTACATAAAAGAATTAGAACAACTCTTGCAAAAGCAAAAGCTCTTAAAGTTTATGTTGAACCTTTAATTACAAAATCAAAGGACGACTCAACTAATTCAAGACGTGTTGTGTTTAGTTATTTAAAAGATAAATACGCAGTTACAGAACTGTTTAGAGACATATCAGTAAAAGTAGCAGACAGACCAGGTGGATATACAAGAATTTTAAAACTTGGAAACCGCTTAGGCGACAATGCAGAAATGTGTATGATAGAATTGGTAGATTATAACGATAATATGTTAGGTACTACTAAAGATACTAAGAAAAAAGCTACACGTAGAAAAAAAACAACTAAGGATGTTGGTGCTACTGCAGAACCTAAAGCAACAAAAACTGTTGCCGATGAAAAAAATAACGAAGAATAAAAATTTTAGTTATTTTAAAAAAAGGGAAGCGTTTGTTTCCCTTTTTTTGTTTTATAATTATTAAAACCTGCTTTGAGTTCATTATTTATTCTTAAATTTGTCTATCATAAATAATAATATTGAATTTCGAATTTTTTATAGCAAAACGTATTTATTTAAATACCGAAAATGGTAAAAAAATAAGTAAACCACTAATTAACATTGCACAAATAAGCATTGCGTTAGGTATTGTTGTTATGCTTATTTCAATATCGGTTGCAGTAGGGTTTAAAAATAAAATTAAAGAAAAAACTGTAAGCTTTAGCTCTCAAATACAATTAGTTAATTTCGACTCGAATAAGTCGTTTGAAACAGTGCCAATTACGCATAATGTAAACTTGGTTTCTAAAATTGAAAAAATTGACGGAATAAAATCAATTCAACTTTACGCCACAAAAGCAGCGGTATTTAAAAGCAATAAAATTGTAAGCGGAATAATACTTAAAGGCATTGATAATTCATTTAATAAAGAAATATTCAATAAAAATATCATAAAAGGAAAAATTCCGGAAATTAAAAAAAACAAAACATCAAACGATATATTAATATCAGAAAGCACAGCTTTACTACTTAATTTAACACTTGGCGACACAATTATAACTTATTTTGTGCAAAATCCAATAAGACTTAGGAAATTTAAAATAGTAGGAATCTTTAAAACAGACATACCAGATGTTGATAAACGCTATGCAATAATAGATATGCAACACATTCAAAAATTAAACAAGTGGCAAAAGAACCAAATATCGGGCTATGAAATTAGTATAAATAACTTTAATGATATTGACAAACTAAAAGGTGAAATACAAAATGAAATAGGCTATGGTGTAAGCGAAAATGAAGAAAAAATAAAGGTGCAAACAATACAAGAAATATTTCCAATGCTTTTCGATTGGATAAACTTATTTGATGCAAATGTTTGGGTAATTCTAATTTTAATAACCTCAGTAGCCGGATTTAATATGGTTTCCGGATTGTTAGTTATTATTTTAGAAAACACACAAATGATAGGAATTTTAAAATCGATGGGAAGCAAAAACAAGGACGTTAGAAGAATATTTATTTATTACTCGGCAATGTTAATTACAAAAGGAGTAATTTGGGGTAATATTATTGGATTTTCAATATTATTGATGCAATATTATTTTGGAATATTTAAATTAGATCCAGAATCGTATTATATTGAAGTTGTCCCGGTTTATTTTCCCATACTATATTTCATTGCTTTAAATTTAGCAACAATAATTATTACATTATTAATGTTAATAGTGCCATCGGCAATAATTTCAAAAATAACTCCATCAAAAGTTATAAAATTCAATTAATTAAACTTAGTTTATGTTTATACCCGAAATTGAAACAAAATCAAAAGCTGAAATTAAGCTTTTACAAGAACAAAAGCTACAAAAATTAATGGCGTATTTAAATAGGAAATCAAAGTTTTATAAAAAAATATTTTCCGAAAACAATATTAAAATATCAGAGATAAAAACGCTTGAAGATTTAATAAAAATACCTGTAACAACAAAAGACGATTTGCAAAATCAATTTAACGATTTTTTATGTATTGATAAATCACAAGTAATAGATTTTGTAACAACCTCAGGTACATTGGGAAACCCTGTTACTTTTGCGATGTCCGACAAAGATTTAGATAGGTTGGCTTACAATGAATTTATATCATTTTCTTGTGCAAACACAAATTCTGATGATATTTTTCAGTTAATGGTAACTTTAGATAAACGTTTTATGGCAGGAATGGCATATTTTCTCGGCTTACGCCGATTAGGTGCTGGAATTATTAGGGTAGGACCCGGTTCTCCTGAATTACAATTTGAATCAATAAACAGATACAAACCAACAGGCTTGGTTACAGTGCCATCTTTTATCCCAAAACTTATTGAATATGCCGAAAAAAATGGAATTGACTATAAAAACTCATCAATAAAAAAAGCAATTTGTATAGGCGAACCAATTAGAAACTCAAATTTTGAACTAAATACTTTAGGGAAAAAAATTAAAGATAAGTGGAATATTGAACTATATTCGACATACGCTTCAACAGAAATGGGAACAGCATTTACCGAATGTAAAGCCGGAATGGGAGGGCATCATCACCCAGAAATGATTATTGTAGAATTTTTAGACGATAATAATTTACCAGTAAACGATAACCAACCGGGTGAAGTTACAATTACAACTCTTGGCGTGGAGGGAATGCCTCTTCTTAGGTTTAAAACCGGAGATGTTTGCTACCATTTTACCGAGAAATGTTCTTGTGGAAGAAATACAATGAGACTTGGTCCTGTTATTGGAAGAAAGCAACAAATGATTAAATTTAAAGGTACAACAATTTATCCACCAGCAATATACGATGTTTTGAATGAGATAGATTGTATTGAAAATTATATAATTGAAGTTGCAACTGGCGAATTTGGAACCGACGAAGTTTTAATAAAAGTTGGTTGCAAAACTATTGAAAAAAATATCGATAAAAAATTAAAAGACCATTTTAGAGCTAAACTGAGAGTTGCTCCAGAATTTGAGTTTTTTTCACCTAATGAAATTTTTAAAATGCAATTTCCCGAAAATACTCGAAAACCAATTGTGTTTATTGATAAAAGATAAAAAAAATGCCACAATTTGTGGCATTTTTTTTACAATATGAATATTACAACCAACGCAATATTCCAGAATCTTGCTGATATGCTTGCAGTTCTGAAATAGGGAAAAGTCTAATACCATAATTTAATTTTCCAAGTTCGTTTGGTTTAACTTCCGCCTTGTATTTAACAATTTGCCCATCTTCCTTATATAGTTCAAAATTAACTATATCGGATAATGGCTCATTGTTTTCTATAAAAGGATATGAAATAACAATTTGCAAACCTATTTCTTTTGCATCAACACTTCCCTTGTCTATAGTTACTTTAAAAATTGTGTTTTCACCAAGTGTAAGATTTCCTTCGTCGTTAGATTGTGTGGTAATTTTAAGTACTTTTATTTCAGAAAAACGTTCTCCAATTCCATTTTTCCATATCACAAATTCTTTCAATTTTTCGTAATTAGTCGCCGACATTAAATTAAATCTGCTATACAATTTGTTGTAAAAACGATTGTAATAATCGTCTATCATTCGTTTTGTGGTAAAATTTGATGCAACTTTAGAAATGGAATTTTTAATGAACGATACCCATTTTACAGGAACATCGTTTTCATTTCTGTTGTAATATGTTGGAATTATCTCGTTTTCAAACTGATGATATATTAATGATGCATCTAACTGATTTTGGAAATTTTGGTCTTCAAAAGTTCGTTCCTCAGGCAACGACCATCCTGCATTTTCCATATAACCTTCTGCCCACCAACCATCTAAAACTGAAAAATGTAAAGCACCATTCATAACAGCTTTCATTCCGCTTGTTCCCGATGCTTCTAACGGACGTGTTGGCGTATTAAACCAAATATCAACACCTTGCACTAATTTCCTAGCTAATTCCATATCGTAATTTTCTACAAATAGAATTTTGCCAATAAATTCGGGGCGTTTTGATATTTCTACAATGTCTTTTATGTAGCTTTGGCCTGGAATATCGTTAGGGTGTGCTTTTCCTGCAAAAATAAATTGAACCGGACGTTTTGGATTGTTTACAATTTTGCTTAATCTCTCTAAATCTGAAAACAAAAGAAGTGCTCGTTTATAGGTTGCAAAACGGCGTGCAAAACCTATGGTTAAGGCTTTGTTGTTTAGCGAATTAACTACGTCAATCATTAATTTTGGATTGTCGTATCGTCTAACCCAATTTGTTTGAATTCGTAATTTTAAATAATTAATTAGTTTTTCTCTATGATGGTTTCTTGTATCCCAAATAATTGCGTCGTCTAAATTTTGAATGTTATTCCATAGTTCAATTTTATCTTGGTTTTCAATAAGTTTATTTTCTGAAATTTTATCGTAAATTTTCTTCCAATATTTTGAAGTCCAAGTTGCAAAGTGTACGCCGTTTGTAACATATCCTATTGGCAATTCTTTTGTAAAGTAGCCTTTCCACAGTGGATTAAACATTTTTTTAGTAACGTCGCCGTGTAATCTACTAACACCATTAACTTCTTGCGATAAATGTAGAGCTAAATTGCTCATTGAAAATTTAAAATCGGTTTTTTCGGCTTTTCCTAATGCAAAGAACTCTTCCCAAGTAATACCAAAATTTTTATAATAATATGAAATATATTTACGCATTAAATTTTCCTCGAACATATCGTGTCCGGCAGGAACAGGTGTATGTGTTGTAAATAAGCTTGTTGAGCGTACTATTTCTACTGCTTGTTGGTATGTAAAATATTTTTCATACATTAGTTTATTGATGCGTTCTAGACCAATAAATGCAGCGTGTCCTTCGTTTAAGTGAAAAATTTCAGGATAAATTCCTAAGTGGCACAAAGTTGTAATACCGCCAATACCTAATATTATTTCTTGTTTTAGTCTGTTTTCGTTATTTCCACCGTATAAATGGTATGTTATTTCTCTGTCTTCTTGAATATTATCATCAAAATCGGTATCTAATAAAATTAAGTCTATTCTTCCAATAATTGCTTTCCAAAGTTTTATTTTAACATCTCTACCCGGAAATTTTACACTTAGTATAATTTGTTGTCCTTCGGCATTTTTAATTTTAGATATTGGTATTTGAGAGAGCATTTGTGCGTCGTATTTTGCAATTTGCTGTCCATCAATAGAAAGTTCTTGTTTAAAATAGCCATATTTATAAAGTAATCCAACTGCTGTTAAGTTAACATTGTTGTCGCTAGCTTCTTTTAAGTAATCGCCTGCTAAAATTCCTAAGCCTCCAGAGAAAATTTTAAGAGCATCGTGAAAACCGTATTCCATACTAAAATAGGCAATATTTGGACCTTTTGCTTGTGCTTTTTTATTTACATAAGAATTAAACACATTTAGTTGTGTTTCATATTCTTTCATAAATTCTTTGTCCTTGGCAAACTTATCTAAAGTTGAAAATGGTAGTTTATTTAAAAATAGTTTTGGATTGTAATTTGATGCAACCCAAAGGTCTCTGTCTATTTTTTTAAATAATTCAACAAAATTAAAATTCCACGACCACCATAAATTTTCCGACATTTCGAATAAGCCATTAAATTTTTCGTGATAATTGCTTTCTACATATACCGAACGCCATTTAGGGTCGAAATTTATTTCAATATTTTCGTCAATATTTTTTTCGTTTTCCGATAAAATGTCTTCGTTGCTAAAGCGTTTTTCTTTGTTTTCTATAGCTATTTCGTAGGCTTTAAAATAGAATTCTGCTAAATTTGACCAAAGGGCTGTTTTAGAAATTTCTCCGGCATTAATTTTTGCTTTTTCGAGTTCTGTTTTGCTAAATTTAGAAAAATCGATAATATATTTTTTTATCGATGTAACAACGTCTGAATCGTTATCGTCTGTTCTGTTTATGACTTTTACTGCGTTCGATTCTGAAAATTTACTTTGTTGAACCCATTTCCCAAATCCGGCTAACGATGTTGTAACTGTAGGCACATTGAATGCTAAACTTTCTAATGGAGTGTAACCCCAAGGTTCGTAATAAGAGGCAAAAATGCTTGCATCGAATGCAGAAAGTAGGTCGTAGTATTTTATATTAAATGCTCCGTCAACTCCGTCTAAGTAAGATGGTACAAACACAATTTTAACATTTTCACTTGTGTAGTTTGAAAAATTTAATTGTCTAAGTTTGTTTATAATTGGGTCGTAATCTGGGTTTAGTAGTTTGTGTGTTAAGAATTCTGTTTCTAAATTAAATTCGGCATCGTTGTAAAGTGCATTATAAAAGTTATTTATTGGACCGTAAATTCCAGCAGGAACCATTATAAATGCGAATATTTTTTTTGTTAATGTTTCTGTTTTATTTATTTCGTATAGTGCATCTAAAAATAGGTCTAATCCTTTGTTTTTGTATTCATAACGACCGCTTGTAACAATAAATAAGTCGTTTTTTTCGGGTTTTGTTTTGGTAATAAGTTCTGCAGTTTTTTCTAAAATTGCTCTTGTTTTTAATGTTTTGGCTTTCCATTCGTCGGTTTTAGGTATTAAAAACTCATCAAAACCATTAGGTGTAACAATATCTACTTTCTTTTTAAAGAAGTTTAAACATTCTACGGCTGTAATATCGCTTACTGTGGTGCAAACGTCAGATTCTATTGCTGATAGTTTTTCTAATGAAAATTTAGCTGTTACATTAAATTGTTTAACTAATTCGTTTGTTTTAAAGTTTTCTATTTCTCTGTAAAGAGGAAGTCCGTTTCCGGCAATTGAGCGACCTAAAACAGTTGCGTGAGTTGTAAATGCTGTTGTAACGTGAGGTGCGTATTCTTTTAGGTAAAGAATGCCTAAACCGGTCATCCATTCGTGAAATTGAGCTACTACATTTTCTGATTGCAACGAATTGAATGATACAAAGTTACGAATTACAGCACCAACAGCATATCCGAACATTGCTGGTTCTACATAATCCCAATTTCCTGAAATTGAGTCTAATTTAAATTCTTCCCAAAAATGGGCAAATATTTCGTTTTTGTATTGAAAGTATGGTGTAAAATCTACTAAAATTACGATTGGTTTTGCCGGTATATTCCAATATCCGACTCTAATTTTTATTTGGTTATCTTTAATTTTATTACGCCAATCGGCAAAAAGTTCTTTGTCTTCAATAAATTCGTTGTTTGTTTTGTCGTGCCAAATATCTGGTCCAAACAGTATTAAGTTATTTCCAATTTTATCTTTTATTGATTTAGATTTTGTTGCTAAAACGGTATGTATTCCACCTACTTTATTACATACTTCCCAACTTGTTTCAAAAATATATTTTGGTTTCATTATTCTATTTTAAATATTATTTATTTAATCTTATCATAAAATCACTAAGAACATTCATATAATTAATGTATGCTACATATGGCGTATCGTACGGGTTAAAGTATTTGTGTACGTCGCCATCAGAAAACCATTTTGTACACATATAGTAAAAGTGGTCGCTGGTTTGCAAGTATAGCCAGTCTTTTAATAGTTTTTCGTCGCCTTTTTTATAAACTTGTTCTTCTAAAGCATAAAGTTTGTCGAAAGCGTCGTATTGCAAATCGTTTCCTAACCAAGCTGTTAAGTCTCTTTCTTCGTCTGCCCAAGAAATTTCGTTTGGAATGCTAAGTGGCGAAACCACGTCGTATTTTTTAAGAACTTCGCTTGGTTTTAGAAATTTGTACGACGAATGGTTTAGTAGTCTTTCTGGTAATGCTTCCATAAACTTAAAAATTCCGGAATCTGCCCATTGGTGTTCTCCAAAAGTTTCGTAGTCCATAAAAAGGTTAATTACAGAGTCTTGCGATGTTTTTGCTGAATTTAACCAATCTACGTATTTTTCTGTTGTTAGGGGCCATTCGTTCCAATCTCTGTTTGAAAAACGGAAAGCTATATCGTCGCTTAAAGTATAATTTTTAAGTAGTAGTTTTAGTTTTGGGTTTACAGCGTTTGCATATACAAAATTTGGGCTTTTCCATCCTAAAATTTGTTTTGCACCTTCTGTAATCATTCCTTTGTAGCCCATATTTTGAACCATATCTCCAATTCTGTCGGAGTAAATAAGTTCGGTATTTCTAAAAACGGTTGGTGTTTGTTTAAAATATTTTTTAATTTTTTCTTTGTGTAGTCCAACTTGGTGTTCAAATTCTTTTTGACTTTTAAGTGCTGCAAGTGAGTGTGAGAAAGTTTCCGATAGAAATTCTACATTTCCTGTTTCTGCAAGTTCAATAAAGCTATCTAAAACCTGAGGTGCATATTTTTCTAATTGGTCTATAAAAACTCCAGAAAGAGAATAACTAATTTTAAATTCTTTTCCATAACGTTTTATTAGTTCTAAAAATAGGTTGTTTGTAGGTATGTAGCATTTTTCGGCAACTTTTTTTAATATTGTTTTGTTAGAATATTGGTCAAAATATTCGTCGTCACCTCCAATGTCAAAAAAGCTGTATCTTTTAAGTCGAAATGGTTGATGTACTTGAAAATAAAAGCAAACTGATTCCATAATTATTGATTTATTAAAGTTTTATAAACGTCGATAACTTTTCGGGCTGCGTTTTCCCATTTTAGATTATCGACTTCTGTTTTTCCGTGTTTTTTAAACATATTTGAGATGCCTTCGTAGTGGAGCAATCCGTATATAGAATTTGCCATTTCGTCGATGTCCCAAAAATCTATTTTTATTGCGTGATTTAGTATTTCTGATACGCCAGATTGTTTAGAAATAATAACTGGCACATTTGTTCTTAGGGCTTCTAATGGCGAAATTCCAAATGGCTCTGATACCGATGGCATAACATAAACATCGCTAATTGAAAACAGTTTATTTACCATATCTGGGCGAAGAAATCCGGCAAAGTGAAATTTATCGCTAATTCTTAGTTTTGCAACTCTATCTATTGAGCGGTGTAGCATATCTCCTGTTCCTGCCATAACAAATCGAACATTTCTATCTTTTTTAAGAACTTTATTTGCTGCTTCTATAAAATATTCTGGTCCTTTTTGGAATGTTATTCTGCCTAAGAAAGTTACTATTTTTTCGTCGAAATTTTTATTGAATGCAAATTCGGCTAATTCTACTGGTTCTACGGCATTATGAACTGTGTGAATTTTATCTGGGTTTATTCCGTATCTGTCAATTACAATTTGTTTTGTTAGGTTACTAACTGTAATTATTCTGTCGGCTTCTTCCATTCCTTTTCGTTCAATATCATAAATTGTTTGATTTATATTTTCGCCACTTCTGTCGAATTCGGTGGCGTGAACGTGAATTACTAATGGTTTCCCGCTAAATGCTTTTGCTGCTATTCCTGCCGGATAAGTAAGCCAATCGTGAGCGTGAATTATATCGAAGTTGTTTTCTTGAGCAATTGTTCCGGCTATTAAAGCGTATCGGGTAACTTCTGTTATTAAATCTTTGCCGTATTTTCCGGAAAATTTAAAATTTGTTTCAAAAGCTTGTTCTTTTATTTCGCTTTGACTTATTTTATATTGTTCGTTAATAAATTTTTTATATTCAACAGGGTCTAAATAAGGCAATAGCGATGAGTTTACTTCCAAATAAGTTATTTTTTCCCAAAAATCGCTAAATTCTTGTCGTGTTTGAAAAATTTTAGTTTTTTCGGCATCTTTAAGTTGAACAAACGATTGGTCTTCGTCGCCATAAGCTTTAGGTACCACAAAAATGGTTTCAATATTATTGTGGGCTAAGCCTCTGGTTAAACCGTAACAAGCTGTGCCTAATCCTCCGGTAATATTAGGTGGAAATTCCCATCCAAACATTAGTACTTTCATTAATTATTGTTATTTATTGGTTTTTAATGTTTCTATTATTTTTTTTATTCTAAGAAGTTCTGCAACGCTCCATGCTTGTGAAATTGTGCCGTTTACGTTGTATGGTGGGTCGCCGTCGTAAATTTCTGGAATAGTGCCAATTCCATAACTCATCATATCTTCTTCAAAGTTGTTGTAAATTTCTTCTACAAAATTTAATGCCGATTTTCCTGTGTAAACTTTTAAATACGCATCAACAAAAGAGCCTAATAACCAAGGCCAAACTGTTCCTTGATGGTATGCAGAATCTCTCTCTTTTTGATTTCCGCAATAGTTTCCTTTATATTGTATGTTTTTTGGCGATAAAGTTCTTAAGCCTTTTGTTGTAAGTAATTCATTTTTAACTTTATCTACAACAAATTTAAATCTACTTTCGTCTAATATTTCGTAGTGTAGTGATACTGCAAAAATCTGATTTGGGCGTGTAGAAAAATCAATAAAATCGTGATTTATGTAGTCGGCTAATATGTTTTTTTTATCGTCCCAGAATATATAGTTAAATGTTTCTTTTGCAATATTTGCAAGTAGTAAATATTTTTCAGCAATATCGGTTTTTGTAACTTGCGATGCTATTTCAGAAGTAAACATTAGGGCGTTGTACCAAAGAGCGTTAATTTCAACATTGTAACCTGTTCTGGGGGTTACTGGTTTTCCATCAACAATTGCGTCCATCCAAGTAAGAGCAACGTCATTGTTTCCTCCATAAATTAATCCGTTATTGTGCATTAAAATGTTGTAATTTGTTCCTTTTATGTAGGCTTCAAGTATATTTACCATTGTTTGCCCATAAAGTTTCCATATTTTTTTTGGGTCGTTTATTTCTGAATTTAGATTTTGTACAGTCCAGAAAAACCAAAGTGGGGCATCAATAGAATTAAAACTTGCATTTTGGTCGGTTCCTATATTTGGGAAAAGTCCGTTTGAATTTTGTGCAATCATTGTGTCTAAAACGTCTTGACAAGTTTTTGTGTCGTTTATAGCACAAGTTAATCCGGGTAACGAAATAAATGTATCTCTACCCCAAACTCCAAACCAAGGGAAGCCTGCAATTATTTCTGTTTTGCCATTTTTGCGTAAAAAGAATTGTTTAGCCGAATGAACTAAACAGTTGTCCATATTATTTCTTGGCAGTCGTTTTTTAACTTCTTGGGCAAAAAAGAATTTCAATTTTTTTGTGTCTGTTTCGCTTGTTCCGGCAGAAACTATAACTGTTTCGCCTTTTTTAATTTCAAATTCAAAAACTCCGGGTACTAATAGGTCTTCTTGATAGTCATACCCACGTTTTTGTTCTTCTTGGTATTCAATATTGTAATTCCAGTGTGGAAAATGTACATATTCAACAGGTTTACTAAATTGAATGTTTAAATTATCGTAGTTTTCGTAAAGCTGAAATCGACTTCCGTTTTCTATTGATTTGTAAGAGGTATCGGCAAAAAAATTTGATTTGCTTAATGAATGGTAATTTCTAAATGCTAAATACGGCTTTAGTCTTATAAATGTTTTTGATGTTGTTTCTAATAATGTGTATTTTACAAGTAGTCGGGCTTCGTTTTCTGCTAAAAGATATTCTTTTTTTAACAATACGCCACCAACTTTAAAAATTATATGATAATTTGGTTCTGTAATAAAATCTTTTACATATTTATGTCCTTTTGGGTCAAAAACTCCTCCCGGATATTTATGGATACCTAAATTAAAACTTGCATCGTTTTGAACTATTGTTTCGTCTATTGACGAAAGTAGAACATGGTTATTGTCGTCTATTTGTGGTTGCGGCACAACCAAAAGTCCGTGATATTTTCTTGTGTTACAGCCAATTATTGTTGTTGAGGCATAAGCTCCAGCTCTATTTGACCGAATTAACTCTTTCGATAATGAATAAGATAAATTAACTAATTGACTCTTATTGAATTCTAAATATCCCATTTTATGTTAGTGTATAATTGTTATTTTTTGTGCAATTTACAACTTTTAATTATATTTTTACATCTCTAAACTGTAATTTTAGTGAAAACTTAACGAATAATTGATATTAAAAAAATATTTGGATTTTTTTTATATTTAACAAAAAGAATAATGCCTAAAACTATTATAAAACATACAGATTTTGAGAGTAATGAAAGTATATTTTTGTTGAATACTTCGCTTGATGATTATAGGCTTAGTTGGCTTATTAGTAAAGAATTAGGTGTTGAGTTTCATCGCTCAAGCGATATTGTTTTTTTTCAAAAAGATATAAACGAAGAACTTTTATATACTGTTTATAAGGCTTGTTTAAATGATAGCACTATTTATATTTTTTCAAATAAAAATGAAAACAGTATTAAATTAGTTAATATTAGAAATGCCGATTTCTTTTTGAAAATAAAAAGTGCGAATTTATTTGAAATAACATCAAAAATTAAAAAAATAAATGGTGTAAACATATTAACTATAGTAAATTTAAGTGCAAAAAACGATAAAAAAGCCTTTAATGATATTATTCATTATTTTTAACAAAAACTTATGATAGATAACAATGAATTAGAGTTAGCTTGGAACTTTGTTGAAAAAACTGACAGAAATATTTTTTTAACAGGAAAAGCAGGAACAGGAAAAACTACTTTTTTACACAAAATTAAAAATGAATCGCATAAAAGGTCTATTATTGTTGCTCCTACAGGTGTAGCCGCAATTAATGCGAAAGGAGTTACAATACACTCGTTTTTTCAGCTATCGTTTGGTCCGACAATTCCAAATTTAGGAGTCGATATGCCAGAAAAGCCCGATGCAACTAAGTTTGCTAAAAAATTTAATAGAAAAAAAATAGAGATAATAAAAACTTTAGACATTCTCATTATTGATGAAATAAGTATGGTGCGAGCCGATTTATTAGACGCTATTGATGATGTTTTGCGAAAATACAGAGCAAAAGATAAAGTTTTTGGAGGAGTTCAAGTTCTTATGATTGGCGATTTACAACAACTTTCGCCGGTTGTAAAAAAAGAAGAATGGAGTATATTGCAACAATTTTACAAAACTGCTTATTTTTTTAGTAGTAATTCTTTTAAAATAGCAAATGCCATAAATATTGAGTTAAAGCACATTTATCGACAAAAAAACGAAGCCTTTATAAATATTTTAAATCAAATACGAAATAATAACATTTCTGATGAGTCTTTAAACGAACTAAACAAGAGGTATATTCCTAATTTTAAACCTCTTAATAGCGAAGGTTATATAACTTTAACAACCCACAACGAACAATCTAACAAAATAAATATAGACAAATTAGAAAGTTTAAGTTCAGAAACAGAAACGTTTGAAGCCCAAATAACTGGCGATTTTCCGGAATATTTATACCCCAATCATTTTGAGTTGCATTTAAAAAAAGGAGCTCAAGTTATGTTTATAAAAAACGACAGCTCGTACGAAAAAAGGTTTTACAATGGTAAAATTGGTAAAGTTGTTGGTTTTCAAGAAAATCAGGTAATTGTAAAATGTGTTGATGATGATTTTGACATTTTTACAGAACCCGAAACTTGGGAAAATATAAATTTTTCGATAAACGATGAAACTAAAGAAATTGAGGAACAAGTTAAGGGTAAATTTTCTCAAATTCCGTTACGATTGGCGTGGGCTATAACCATTCATAAAAGTCAAGGTTTAACATTTGAAAAGGCAACTATCGATGTTTCGGGGTCGTTTGCCCACGGACAAACTTATGTGGCTTTAAGTCGTTGTAAAACTCTTGAAGGTATTGTGTTAAAGTCGCCAATTGAAAAAAGTAGCATAATTAGCGATGAAAAAGTTGGGGCTTTCACAAAAATTGTTGAGGAAAATATTCCAAACAAAAAAGATTTGGCAGAATCGGAAAAACAGTACGAACTGAATTTAATAGCCGAGCTTTTTAATTATAAACCACTTGAGTTTTTTATTTATAAGTTGAATAAAATTATTTGGCAAAATAAAAATATTTTAACCGGGAATTTTGAAGAGCAATTAAAAACTGTTAAAGATAAAAATGTTGCGGAATTAATAAAAATTGCCGACAAATTTAATACGCAACTTGCTGAAATAGCTGGAAATACAGAAATTTTAAATGAGAATGATAATTTTAAACTTAGAATTTCTAAAGCTTTAGAATATTTTATTAAGTTTACTAAAGAACAAATAGAAGTAAATATAGATAAAATATCAGTTTTTACTGATAATAAGGCAGTTGAAAGCGAAATAAACTCTACATTTAATTCAATAAAAGAATTTATTGTTCAAAAACAATATTGTTTAAACGGATTAAACGGAGTATTTTCTATTTCAGAATATTTAAAACTGCGAACTTTAGCGGTATTTCAAAATGTTGAAAAAGTGGCTAACAAAATGGAATCAATACCAACAAATAACCGAAGCTTATTTATTCAACTTCAAGAGTTTAGGACTAAAATTGCCAAAGAAAATAATTTGCCAGCATTTACTGTTTTTAAGCAAACAACACTATTTGAGTTGTGCGAAAAACTACCAACAAACACAAAGCAGCTTTCTAAAATAAAAGGCTTCGGCAAAATTAGAGTTGCCAAATATGGCAATCAAATGTTAGAAATAATACATAATTATCGTATCAATAATTTTATTGATATTGTTGATGAACCCGAAGAAATAGAATTGCCAAAAATTAAAAAAATAAATACCCGAGAAATTAGTTTTCTTCAGTTTAAAGAGGGAAAAAGTATAGCTGAGATTGCTAAAAATAGAGCATTGGTTACAGATACAATACTCTCGCATTTAGCAAGTTATGTGCTTTTGGGGGAGCTTAAAGTAACAGATGTAATTTCAACCGAAAAGTATTACGCTATAAAATCGGGGATTAACAAAATAAAATCGGAAAATTTGAGTGAAATTAGAAGTTATTTGGACAATAAATATTCGTTTTCTGAAATAAAAATTGTGCTTAGTTCAATGTTTTTTGAAGATAAAATAAATAAAAAAGGAGGTTAACAACCTCCTTTTTTTTATGCTTTATTTAATCGTTTTCTGTCAACATCTTTTAAATAGATTTTACGCATTCTAATATTTTTTGGCGTAACTTCAACATACTCATCGCTTTGAATATATTCCATACATTCTTCTAACGATTTTATTACCGGAGGTGCAATTTTAACTTTTGCATCGGTACCCGAAGCACGCATATTTGTAAGTTGCTTTGTTTTAGTAACATTAACAACCAAATCGTCTGGGCGAGTATGTTCGCCAATAACTTGTCCTTCGTAAATATCAACTCCCGGAGGAATAAAAAATATACCTCTATCTTGAAGTTTATCTAAGGCAAAAGGAATTGCTTTTCCTGTTTCAAAAGCTATTAATGCACCTGAAATTCTACCGGGAATAGTGCCTTTCCAAGGTTCGTAACTTATAAACCTACTTGCGGCAACAGCTTCTCCGGCAGTTAAGTTTAATAATTGAGTTCTGTACCCAAGTAATCCACGAGAAGGAATATTAAAAATAACACGAGTCATATCGCCTTTTGGTTGTATCGACACCATTTCACCACGTCGATTATTCATTAGTTCAATAACTTTACCAATAACGGTTTCTGGTGCGTCAACAGTAAGTTCTTCAATAGGCTCGCATTTTACTCCATCAATTTCTTTTGTTAAAACAATAGGTTTTCCAATTTGAAATTCATAGCCTTCACGTCTCATTGTTTCTATAAGTATTGCTAAATGCAAAATACCTCTGCCATAAACAATAAATCTATCTGCCGAATCGGTATCGTGAACTTTGAGTGCTAAATTTCGTTCAATTTCTTTATATAGTCGTTCTCTTAGTCGTTGAGATGTAACAAATTTACCATCTTTTCCAAAAAAAGGCGAGTCGTTAATTGTAAATAGCATACTCATTGTTGGTTCATCAATAGGAATTGGTGGTAAACCTTCCGGATTGTCAATATCTGCAATTGTGTCAGAAATATCAAAACCATCGAGTCCTGTAACAGCACAAATTTCGCCACAAGCCACCTCGTCAACTTTAACTTTTCCAAGTCCTTCAAAAACAAACAATTCACTAACCTTTGCTTTTTTTATAGATTCGTCTCTTTTTACCAAAGATACTTGTTGATTTGTTTTTAGAGTTCCTCTCAAAACCCTACCAATTGCTATTCTACCTTTGTACGATGAAAATTCTAATGATGTAATTTTCATTTGAACAGTTCCTTCTTTAATAATAGGTTCAGGAATATGTTCTATAATTACATCTAATAAGTGTGTTACATCAATAGTTGGTTTTCTCCAGTCTGCCGACATCCAGCCTTGTTTTGATGAACCATAAACTGTAGGAAAATCGAGCTGGTCTTCGGTTGCTCCTAAATTAAACATTAAATCGAAAACTGAATCTTGAACTTCTTCCGGTTTGCAATTTTCTTTGTCAACTTTATTTATAACTACAATAGGTTTTAAACCCATTTCAATAGCTTTTTGAAGCACAAATCTTGTTTGAGGCATTGGACCCTCAAAAGCATCTACAAGCAACAAAACGCCATCAGCCATATTTAAAACACGCTCTACTTCGCCACCAAAATCAGCGTGTCCGGGTGTGTCTATAATGTTTATTTTGTGGTCTTTATATACTACCGAAATGTTTTTCGATAATATGGTTATACCTCTTTCTCTTTCTAAATCGTTTGAGTCTAAAATTAAATCTTTTTTTTCTTGATTATCTCTAAAAAGGTTTGATTGGTAAATTATTTTGTCTGTAAGAGTAGTTTTTCCGTGGTCAACGTGTGCAATAATTGCAATATTTCTTAGTTTTTGCATTACAAGTTTATATTTTAAAAATGTTTGCAAAGGTACTAATTTATTTGCAATTACAAATCACTTATTTGCAATTAGAATTTTTAATAATTTTGTAATGTAAATTTTAATATAAAATAGGTTTATTTGTAATATATTTTGTATTTTAGTGGTTCAATTTTTAAAAATAAAACAATGAAATCGTTTTTTAATTATCTGACTATAAGTTTATTGCTTCTTTCTGTAAATGTTAATTTATTTGCTCAAAAAACTATTGAAGAAGAGATTATAGCCCCGAATGTTCCAATTAGTGCAGAAACAAAACTTGTAACTTATACCGAGGTTGTTGATTCTAAAGGAACTGCAACCGAAATTAATGAAAAAGCTTTAAACTGGTTTAACTCGTACTATAAAAATTCTGCAAATATTCTTAGAAAAAATGAAGATGGGTCTTTTACAGGTCATCCTCGTTTTAAAATTTTAAACCAAAAAGACAAAAAAGGTATTGAAACTATGGCTGGTACTGTTGTTTACGACATAAATATTGCAAGTAAAGATGGGAAATTTAAGTATGAAATTACCAATATTTTTTTAACTCAAGCTACTAAATTTCCTATAGAACGCTGGATTGATAAAAATTCTGCTACTTATCAAAAATCTTATGATTATTATTTGCTACAAACCGATAATAATTTTAAAGAAGTTATTAAAAGTTTGAAAGATTTTATGGCAAGCACATCGGTAAAAAAAAGTGAGGAATGGTAAAATTTTGGATTAAATAATTGCATTACTGGCACTAATTATTTTTTCAGAAACTTCATCAATTGAATTTCCAGAAGTAGGTCTTTCTATTACATACAGCCTAACTTTTGTTGATAATTTACTGATTATATCAAACTGCTCTTTTTCAACATTTAATGGCACGGTAAACTGCTTTCTGTAAATGTTAGCAGTTAAATTTTTAAATTTTTCTATTCCTTTAATTTCTTTTATGGTAACTTTACTATAATTTTTTGTTTTAATGATAAAAATATTATCAACAATACATTTCTCGTTGTAAAAATTATCGACAATTACACTATATTTTTCAAGTTGGGGTCTTATTTTCTCAAAATTATTACTCATTGATAATAATTCTATAGAATGTAACCATAATTTAACTCTCGGAAATCCGGGTAAAATAAAGAAATTATTATCACTAATATTGATTGGTGAAATATCATCGGCAATTAAGGTATAGCCTTTGTTAATTAAATTAGCAATTATTGTTGATTTACCAGCCCCCGAAACGCCACTAATAACTGTAGCCTTGTTATTTATTTTAACAGAACTTGCATGAAATGGGACTATTTTTCTTTGAAAAAGTAATGCCCCAAATGCAGAACCCAATAAAAATAATCTTAATTCCGAATCGGTAGAATTATTCAGTTTTTCTATAACTATTAAATTTCCATCAACAATGTAATAATTGGCTATGTTATCAACAAAAAGTAACAATTCATTTTTTTTAGCTTGGTATCTTACACCTATTTTTAATGGATTGGTTATCGATTTTGGGGTAATTCCTAATTTAATTGTAACATCGTAATTTGGATTTTCGCTGCTTACTTTAACAAGTTCAGGCAATTCTATGTCCGACTTTATATTTATGCCATAAATAGTATAGTAATTATTATTCTCCATAAATTACATCAAAGTTATAACCTTTATTTTTTAAATTATCAATTGCTAAAGGCAAAGCATAAAGCATATTTTCTGAAGCTTTTATTGAGTCGTGAAAAACAATTATAGAGCCGTCGGAAGCATAATTAACAACATTATTTAAGCAGGTTTCTTTATCAATATTTTTGCTGAAATCGCCACTTAAAACATCCCACATAACTATTTTATATTTTTTACTTAAATTCAGTAATTGAAAAGGCTTTATTTTTCCATAAGGAGGTCTAAATAATTTAGATTTTATCTGATTAGATGCTAAATCGACATCATTTATATATTCTTTATATTTTGTTTTCCAACCGTTTAAATGGCTATATGTATGGTTTCCAACACTATGACCTTTTGTTATAATGTCGTTATAAATTTGGGGGTTTTTATCGATATTTCTACCTAAGCAAAAAAAAGTTGCTTTAACCTGTTTTTTTTCAAGAATATTAAGCACTTTTTCTGTAATTATGGGTGTTGGTCCATCGTCGAAAGTTAAATACACATTGTTATTACCGGGTTTGTGCCATAAAAATTTATTTAAGAATTTATCGGCATACAATGGTGGTTTAACAGGAAAAATCTTTTCTAATATTTTTTTCTTTGTGCTTTTTATCAATTTTAATTTTTATTCAAAATTATATCAAATTTTGCTAATCCCAAATAGAAATATTGAATAATACTGAAAGCACTCCGAACTCGTTCGGAAGTCCAATTAGGAATTGGACTAATACTGAACCACTAACAAAATTCGTTTTCACTCTTTTGTTAGCGGTTTAGTATAAGGTAGTGTGTTTTTTTGTGGTTTTTGTTTTAGTGGGTGTTTTTTTGTAACAGTACAAAACAAAAAAATTGTATCAAAATAAAAATGTTATATCTTTGATTTTAAATGGAAGAAAAAATTGAAAATATTGATAGTATAGTAAATTATTGGAAAGATTCGTCTAACCAAAATTATGAAACAATGAAACATCTTTTAAAATCAAAAGATTTTAGTTGGGCTTTATTTATTGGACATTTGGTTATAGAAAAATTATTAAAGGCTTTATATGTAAAAAAATACAAAAGCATGCAATTTTCACACACGATTTATTGAGACTTGCAAATAAAATTGAATTAGTTTTAACTGAAGAGCAAGAAGAATGGTTAGATGAAATTTCAACATTTAATTTGAATGCCCGTTATGATAATTACAAACAAGATTTTCAGAAAAAATGCACAAAAGAATATACAACTGAAAAAATTTATAGAGTTGAAAATATACGATTATGGTTAATGAATCAATTATAAAACTTGCTGAACAATTTGTAAGTTTAATTCCTAAAGATTTAGGAGTAAAAAAATCGTACCTTTTTGGTTCTTATGCAAAAGGCGAAGAACGAGAAGAAAGTGATATAGATATTGCTATTGTTCTTGAAAATATAACTGATTTTTATACAGTTCAATTACTTTTAATGAAATTGCGAAGAAAACTAGATTTAAGAATAGAACCTCACCCAATAAGTGCAAGTGAATTTGTTTATACAAATCCTTTTGCCTACGAAATTAAAAATACAGGAATAGAAATAGCTGTAAAATAGATTCAAAAACTAATGATAACTAAAAAATTGCCAGAAAATAACTTTGAAAGGCTTATTTTACGTAAATCCCTTATGCTAAGGTAGTGTGTTTTTTT